>JBJKQV010000079.1:0-18362 GCA_046704985.1 Terriglobia bacterium | reverse complement strand
GATCACCGGCAGGCGGGGATACTTTTCGAATCGCCGGTCGCTCGCCGCCAGGCGGCATTGGATGAAGGTCGAGCCACGGTCGGAAATGATTCGCCGCGCGTGGCGGCAGTCCGCGCAGAGGCCGCCGGCGTCCGGGCGGAGAGAGGGCAAGGAGGGTTCGCTCACTTGACGGAGCAGTGCGTGAGGCCGCGCTTCTCCAGGTACTGCTGGTGGTATTCCTCGGCGCGCCAGAATTGCGTGGCCGGAACGATTTCGGTCGCCACCGGCCGGGCGAGCCGGCCGCTCGCCTGGAGGTTATCTTTGGAAGCGCGCGCCGCAGCTTCCTGCTCGGGCGAGTGGAAGAAAATCACGGAGCGGTACTGCGTGCCGACGTCGGGCCCCTGGCGGTTGAGCTGCGTGGGGTCGTGGACTTGCCAGAAAACTTCCAGCAAGTCGCCGAAAGCGACGCGCGCGGGATCGTATTCGACCTCCACCACTTCCGCGTGGCCGGTGCGGTCGGTACAGACGTCGCGATAGGTGGGGCTCGCCAGGCTGCCGCCCATGAAGCCCACCGCCGTGCCCGTCACGCCCTCGACGCGGCGGAACGCCGCCTCCACTCCCCAGAAGCACCCTCCCCCGAACGTGGCTTTCTCGCTGGCCATGATCCGCTCCTTCAACTGCGCTGAGTTGACGTAACTGCCCCGCTTCCAGTATCGCCCCAGGAAGGGCGGAAATTCAAGGTGCGGGGGCCGGAGGGCCGAGAGTGTAATTGCGCACGTCGCCGAACGTTCCCACGCCGATGTGGATGATGGAAACCCAGCGCTCCAGGCGGTGATGCCCGGTGCGGTGCAGCCAGTAGGCGACGCCGATGGAAGCGGCGGTGGCCCCCACCTCGATGGCGGCAAAGGCCGGCTTGTTGTCCACAATGGAGTTGGAGAGCAGCGCTTCGTTCACGCCGCGGTCTCGGAAGTGGCGCGTGGAAGCGTAATCGAACGCGCGTACCGCCGCCACCCCGGCAAACAGCTCCAGGTTGGTGCGGTCCCAGAAACGATGCGGAGGCGCCGGACGGACTACTCGCGGGGGAGGGAGCGTCTTAGGGCGCGGAGGGGGCGTTTGCTGCGCGCGCGCCGCCCCTGCCACCAGGCCAAGGCAGGCGCCCAAAACCCATACGGACCGCCGCCAAGCCGCCATTCGCATCCGAAGATTCTACCCCGCCGCGCACGCCGGGCGGAAGCCCCTTGTGGCGCGCCGCAGCCCCAAAAATGATAGAATGAGCCGCGAGTGTATGTTTTGTGCATGGCTCAGGTGGTGCATGCCGCCCCCAGAGCGGCGCATCTCCGGAGGCGTGTCGCGCAATCCCCCGATTATTGATAGCCAGGGGGCCCACGGATGAAGACTTGTTCCCCAGGTGAGAGAGCCCGCGCCCGTGTGGTGCGCGTGGGGGCGGGGCTGATGCTGGCGCTGGCTGCGGTTGCCCTGGTGCTCCATGCCACAGCAGACAGCGAACCGGACATTGAGCCCCACGTGCAAACGCACCTCGATTGGATGCGCGAGAATCAGCAGGACATGTGGAACGTCTCGCCGCGCGAAGGGCTCTACCTCTATCGGCTGGTGGTCAAGCACCACCTGCGGCGGGGCCTCGAGATCGGCACTTCGAACGGCTACTCGGGCATCTGGATCGCTTCCGGCATGAAGGCGACGCGCGGCCACCTGCTCACCCTGGAAATCGACGCCGGCCGCGCCGACCTGGCACGTGACAATTTCCACGCCGCGCGCGTGGAGCGCTACGTCACCCTGCGCGAGGGCGACGCCCGCAAGCTCCTCCCTACCCTGTCGGGGCCCTTCGATTTCGTCTTCATTGACGCCTCCAAGTCCGACTACCTTACCTACCTGGATATGGTCCTGCCGAAGGTCCCCCCCGGGGGCGTCATCGTGGCGCACAACGTCATTGACATGTCCTCGGAGTTGCAGGATTTTCTCCGCCGCGTGGTGACCGACCCTCAGCTCAAGACCCGCATCGTCAACCGCGGCTCGGGGGGATTCTCGGTCAGCTTCAAAGTGGGCAAGCGCTAGCCGCAGCCCCGCCGCCACCGCCCGGCGCCCGGCTGGGGGTTGACCCGAAGCGGGATTTAAACGGAAAATCAGAAGGTCAGAACAATTCTTGGAGGAGAAAAGGGACCGTGGACGAATCCTCACAGGCCAAAACCGGCGCGGCCGAGCGCCGGCCCGACGCGCTCTACCAGAAAGGGCAAGCGGTGGCGCGCGTCCAAGACGTCGAGGTGGATGCCGACTCGAAGGAAGTCCGCTTCGGAGAAATCACCCGCAGCGACACGCTGATGATTGCCGAGGAATGCGAGTACCAGAAATACCGCGTTCAAATCCAGCGCATTGCCTACGCATCGCGGATCGACCCGCAGCGGCCCGACGAGGGCAGGATCCTGCGCGGAGTCTTTGCCGACCTGCTGGGCTACCGCCAGCAATAGCGGCAAGGCTCAGGCGTTTGCGTAGGCCGCCGGCTCCCAAACGTAGGCGTGCCCGCAAATCAGACAGGGGCGCAGCAGCCCCCCCAGCTCCTGCACCGACTCCACCAGCGCCTCATCCAGATAGACGGTCTCCGTCCGGTGGCACATCGGGCAGCGCATGGAGCAGCGCACCAGGTGCTGGTCGGCGCCCACCGCCGCGGGAAATCCCATCCCCCAGATGTTATGGCCGGGATCCAGCGATTCTACTCCCCAAAAAGTGACCGGCTTGCCGGGCGCACCAGCGCAGTTCACCACGCGGAAAATCGCTTCTTCACCGGTCTGCAAGCTGTGGATACGGATTTCCTGATCGGGAATCAACTGGTGAGCCAGGCGAATCTTGGCGCCATGCTGGTTGACCACTACCGTGAAAGTCTCTTCGGCGAAGTCAACACCTTTAAAATCAATCGCATAGACGCGAATCGGGAAACTCATGGCCAACCGCGCCGAGCGCCGTTTCTTGGAGAAATGAGTTTGTTGTCTCAGAGGCATGCCCATGACTCTCGTGCCCTCAGCACAGTAGGATTTACACGCACCGTGTAACCTTTGCCGGTTCACGAGACGCGAGCCATCGCAATGTCAGAACCTTCAAGCCCCCCATGACTGGATGCTGCACGGCAGATTCCAAACGGCTGCGGCCTCCTTCCCGGGCAATGGCCTTAGCGACGCTCACGTCCTGGGCCACCACACGCAAGGTCATCGCGTGCCTCCCCGAAGGGCCGTGCTATGGGATATGGGAAGGGGGAAACTCAATCGGTAGGATCGGGAATGCCGTAGACGTGCACTTCGCCTTCCTTGCCCTTGACATGCGCGAAGCCGAGGTCCACGCAGGGGATCTTGTCCTTGATTTCCAGGTACACGCCTTCATTGACGAGGATCTTCTGGTCGTAGTTCTTGGTCAGCCCTTCCAGGCGCGAGGCGATGTTGACGGTGTCGCCGATCACGGTGTAATCCATGCGCTGCTCGGAACCGATATTGCCGGAAATGGCTTCGCCCTTGGTGATGCCGATGCCGTTGTCGATGGGCACCAGCCCGCGCGCGGTGCGGTCCTGGTTGTAGCGGCGCAGGGCGCGGCGCATGCCCAGAGCGGCGTGCACGGCGCGCTCGGCGTCGTCGGCCTGGCTGAGCGGCGCCCCAAAGACCGCCATGATGGCGTCGCCGATGAACTTGTCGAGTGTCCCCTGGTATTGGAAGATGGGGTCCAGCATGCGCGAAAAATACTCGTTGAGCATGGCCACGATCTCTTCCGCCTCCGACTGCTCGGAAAGGGTGGTGAAGCTGCGGATGTCGGAAAAGAGCACGGCAACCATCGAGCGGTTGCCGCCCAGCTTCAGCCGGTCGCGGTCCTTGAGGATCTGCTCGGCCACCTGGCGGGTGACGTAGCGGCACAGGGTGTTCATCAGGCGCTGTTCCTGGGTGATGTCATCGGCGATGACCACCATGCCCAGGGACTGGCCCTTCGAATCTTCCAGCGGCAGGGCGTGGAGGTTGATGTTGAGCGCTTCGTCGTCGCTCTTGCGGTACTTGAGGTCGTAGGTAGTGAACGCTTCCCCGGTCTGCAGCGCCTGGGCGATGTCGCCCACCAGGGCTTCGTTGCGCTCGCCGAGGAAAAAGTAGGGATAGGGCAGCCCGGGCTCGTAGGCATCCTCGCTGGAAAAGATCTTGACCCCCGCGGCGTTGGCGTAAGCGAGCCTGCCCTGCGGGTCGAGCGTCGCCACCCCCGTCTCCATGGAGCGCAGGATGCTGTCGTTGTAATTCTTCATGAAGCGCACTTCTTCGAACAGTTGCGAGTTTTCGAGGGCGATGGTGGTCTGGGAGCCCAAGGCGCCCAGCAATTGTTCGTCCTCCTCGTTGAAGACGCCCTGCTGCTTGTTGAGCACCTGCATGACGCCCACGATCTCGTTCCGCTCGTTGCGCAGGGGCATGCAGAGGATGGTGCGGGTATGGTAGCCGGTGCGGCGGTCCACCTCCATGTTGAAGCGCGCGTCCTGGTAGGCGTCGGCGATGTTGACCGTCTCCCCCGTCGCCGCCACGTGGCCGACGATCCCCATGCCGCTCGGCACGCGGATCTCCTTCATGTCCGCCCCTTGCGCGACCTTTGACCACAGCTCGCCCGTCTCCCGGTCCACCAAAAAGAGCGTGCAGCGGTCGGCGGTCATGGCCCGCGAGGTTTCGTCCACGATCTTGCGCAGCAGTTGGTCGATCTCCAGCTCCGAAGAGACGGAGCGCATGACGTTGAGCAGAATCTCGGAGGTGCGCATGCGCTTGAGGATCTCTTCGTTGAGCAGGGCGTTGCGCACGGCGATGGCCGCCTGGGCGCCCAGCGCCTCCAGCAGCCCTTCGTCCTGGCGGCTGAACGGCCCGCCGCGCTTGTTGAGCACCTGGATGACGCCCATCACCTTGTCGTTCTGCCGCCGCATGGGCATGCAGAGGATGGTCCGGGTGTGGTAGCCGGTCCGACGATCGACCTCCGGGTTGAAGCGCGCGTCCTGATAGGCGTCGGCGATGTTGACTGTCTCCCCCGTCGCCGCCACATGGCCGACAATCCCCCTCCCCAGGGGGACGCGAATCTCCCGGTGCGTTTCCCCCTGCGCCACCTTCGACCAGATCTCGCCCCTCTCGTCGTCCACCAGGAAGATGGTGGAGCGGTCAGCATCCATCACCTCCGTGGTCTTCCGCATGATTTTCTGCAGCAGCTCGGTCAGGTCGCGCTCCACAGCCAGTGAGCGCATAACCTCGAGGAGGATGGCGGAGGTGTCGCGGGCGGCCGCGGGGGGCGCACTGCTTCCGGCCGTCTTCTTGGGCTTGCTCGGAGCCACTGCTCCCTCAGGTGAAAAGAATTTCCGTCAAACGCCGGTCACCTAGAAGCATCCTAGAGGGCCGCGAGGCGGTTGTCAATTCGCTCCGCAGAGGCGCCCGCGGTGTTGACACCCCCGCGCCTTCTCGCCGAGAATTCTAAAGATGAGCCGGGCGTGGATCATTTCGCTCGCCGCGGTGTTGGCACTGGGTGGGGGCGCGCTGCACGCCCAGAAGAACCCCCCCGCGCCCCCGCCCGACCAGGGATTCCACTACGTTCCTCCTCCCGCACCGAAATCGGTGGAGATCGGGAATTTCTACTTTCGCAAGAAAGATTACCGCGGCGCCCTGAGCCGCTACCGGGAGGCCATCCACACCGACCCCGACTACGCCCCCGCGTATTTAGGGCTCGGAAAAGTCTACGAAAAAACGGGGCGCCTGCGCCAAGCGCTCAAAGCCTACCAGCACTATCTGGACGCGCTGCCTTCCGCCCGCCAGGCCGCGGAAGCCAAAGACGCTCACAAGGCCATCGCCCGCTTGAAGGAGCAACTGGCCGCCCGCAAGCGCAAGTAAACTACCCCTCCGCCTCAGGGGCTTTCGATTCCAGATATTCCCGCAGAATCCGCTTCGCCGCCTCTTCATCCTCTTTGCGCACAAACACGGGAACATCCAGGACGGGAAACATGCCAACCGAGGGCTCTCCCGGCAGAACGCAGGGGATGCCTTCCGACTCCAGCCAGCTACGTGCCAATTCAGCCTGCATCAGCGCCGTGCCGCCGCCGAAGGTATGCACGCACACCAGTTTGACGTCGCGCGGGAGTTGATGCTCCGGGGGCGGCCCCGGCTTAAGCGCCACGCGGCAGTCCATGCACTCGCGCGATCCTTCCTCATACTCGGTCATGCACTGAGGACAGTAAGCCATGGGGGACCTGGCACCTCCCACACCAGTATAGGCGCCGGTCGGCGGTGCGCGCAGTTTTCTTTCCGCTGCCCGAGGTCACACGCCGAATTCCCGCAGCTTGCGGCGCGCCTGCGGGTACTGGGCGAAGCGCTTTTCGGCGGCTCGAAACTCCGGAGGGTGAATCACCCGCCGCTGCCCGCGCCGCGAGACGGGATAACGCATGTGCAGCATCTCGTGGAAGACCAGGTACTCGACCAGGTAGAGCGGCACGCCGGGCGAGTCGAGCTGCCGGCTGACGGAGATGGCGCGATGCGCGGCGTCGTAGTGCCCCAGGATGCTGCGCGAGCGCTTGAGCGTCCAGCCCAGGCGCGGAGCGCGAAGGCGCCCGCCAAAATACCGCCGGTTGAGGCGGACGAAGATCGCTTCCAGGTCGAAATATTGCCCCTGCGGCGCGAGCAGGCGCTTGAAGCCCCGGCGGCGGCGCGCCGCCTCCACCTTGCGGCGGACGGCGGGGCGGAGCACGTAGGCCAGGTAGCACTCCCGCGCCTCCCGCGAAGCGCGCTGGCGGTAGAGGGGCGCCAGGAGGATTTCCGCCAGCGCCTCCAGCACCAGGGGCGGGGCGCCGGCCAGCAGATCCGAGAGGCGCGCGTGCACGGAATTGCAGCGCAGGCGGATGGTGCTCCGCAGCCCCGCGAAGGCGCAGAATTCCACGCGAAACTCCGGCGCCGGGCGCGCCAGGCGTAGCCGACCGTAAACGCGCTCGAAGGCGTGCGCGAGCCCCGCGTCGCGGCAGGCACCTCGGCGCGCGCGCCGGCGGGAAGGAGGTTTTGCGCGTGTCCTCAAGGCTTGTCGGGGGGCCTTTCGCGCTCCATTTTCTTGCGCAGTTTCTCTTCTTCCTTCTGGCGCTTCTTCTCTTCCTTGATGCGCTCTTTGACGGCGCGCCGGTCGGCCTTGCGTTCCTCCTTCAGCTGGCCGAAGAGTTTTTCCTGGCCGCTCAGGGCCTTCGCAGCCCCGTCGAGCGTGTCGTTGAGGTTGGCGATGGCGTCGTTGAGGTTGGAGGTATAGGAAGCGTGGGCCGCGCCCGGGCGCTTTTCGAGCGCGCGCAACTGCTCGAACTGGTGGGGCCCGCGTTCCAGCAGACTGCGCAGCCCTTTGCGCATGTCTCCGTGATGGTCGTACTGGTCCTGAATCCAGTCCTTCAGCTCCGAGTCCAGGGAAACGTATTGAGAGAGCTGGCGCTGGATTGCCCCCGGGCCGGCCTGGGGGCCCGCCAGCGGCTCCAGACGCGCCTCCATCAGGTCCAGATAAACCCCGATCCGCAGGCTGGGATCCTGGGCGTCGCGCAGGCGCTCCACCTCGGAGTCGGTGAGAAAATCCGTCTGCGCGCGCGCCGCTACGCCTCCCAGCAGCAGCAAGGCCACCAGCACCGCGCCGGTTTTCAGCACGCGCTTCATGGCTGTTCTTTGGTCGCCGGCGCCTTCGGTCCCGGCTTCCGGGGCTTTTTCTTTTTGGGGACCATGCCCGGAAAGAGCGCATCCAGCACACGGTCGTGCAGCCGCACGGTTTCGAGGCGAATCTTTTCCACCCGCTGGCGCTGGTCGTAGGAAATGCGGCTTTCGAAGTCCACCAGTCGCCGCCGCGATTCACGCAAGGCGATCTCCAGTTCCTTATAACCCTGGGGCTTGCGGGTCGCGGGACGCCCGGAAGCCACCAGCGTAGCCCAGGCGCTTTCCATGCGCTCGAGATACGCGTCCAGCAACCCCAGGCAGACTTGAAGATTCCCTTGCTTGTAAGCTTTGAAAGCCTCCCGAAGCTTCAGCTTGCCCAGCTTCACTTCCAGTTTGGCCCGCTTTTCGGGTTTGTGCTCGCCTTGCAGCTTGTGAAGGAGTTTGGCTTCCGTATCGCGGGGCAAGGGAGGCGGGGCGGCGGACAGGGCGGTGCCGACCAACAATACACAACCGCAGGCTCCGAGCACCCGAACGCGACGCCACATAGGCCCCGCCGATATTATAGCTACTTTCGCAATTCGTGACGGAGGAGTTTCACGCGCTGGCGCGCCTGCCATTCCTGATCGGGGTCGGCGCCGTGCGAGAGCTGGAGAAAATGCTGGTAGTTTTCGAGCGCCTGCGGCAGGGCGCGGAGGTGGTCGTAGCAAGTGGCAAGCAGAAAGTAGACCGCCGGAGGCGTCTCCGGCAGCCGCGACAGGGCCTGATACAAAGGGATGGCGTCTTCGTAACGCTTCTGCAGATAAACGCTGGTCGAAAGGCCGCGCAGCGCTTCGGTGTTGTTCGGGTCGAGGGCGAACGCGGCTCGAAATTCTTGCTCCGCCTCCGGGAATTTTTTCTGCTCGAGCAAACTCTGCCCAAGCACGCGGTGCAAGTCGGACTGGCGCGGCTCGGCCACCAGCGCCTGGCGGTAGTACTTCTCCGCCAGCGGGAACTTCTTCATGCGCGCGTAGACGTCGCCCAGCGCCGCCGCCAGCCCCGGCAGCCCGGGGCGCGCCTGCTCGACCTTGAGCAGGTTGGCGAGCGCCGGCGCGGTCTTCCCTTCCTGGAAATAGAGCCGCGCCACGTGGAAGCGCGTTTCCACGTCCTGCGGACGCGCCGCCAGGTACTTCTCGAAGTGCGGCACGGCGTCGGCGGGCTGCTTCAAACCTTCCAGCGCCAGCGCCAAGCCCAACTGCGCCCGGGCAAGCTGAGGATCGAGCATCAGCGCCATCCCGAATGAGGAGCGAGCGTCGGCGAAGTCCTTGGCATCCAGGCGAAGCTGCCCCAGTTCGAAATGCGCCCAAGCGAAGTGCGGGTCGAGGGTTAAGGCTTCCTGGCACTCCTTTTCCGCCTGCGCGCTCTTGCCCGTCGCGGCAAGGGCGCGCGAAAGCTGATAATGCGCGCGGGCATTTTGGGGCTGCAGGGCCGCAGCCGCGGTGAGTTGCTCAAGCGCTTGCGCGGGCTGCTTCAAGTCGAGGAGCAGGATTCCCAGGTTCAGGCGCGCGGCGAAGAGCTTGGAATTGAGCTTGAGCGTTTGCTGGTAAGCTTCGACCGCCTGGGGCTTGCGGCGCAGCGCCGTGTAGGCGTAAGCCAGGTTAAACCACGCCGATACCGATTGCGGTTGGAGCTTGGTGAGGGCCTCGAGCGACCGGGCGGCAGCGGTGAAATCCTTCTGGTTGAGCTCCTGTTGAGCCTGGGAGGCAAGCTGCTCCGCGTTGAGAGCTTGGGCGGCGGGAGTCACTGCCTTCTGGGTTTCGGCGCGCGCCACGACGCCTGCCATCATCGCCAGAATCAGCAACAGGACGGCGCTCACTCGGGCCCTTTGCAGGACCGCAAATCCGTCTTGGCAGCACGCAAGATTCATGACGCTTCCGTCTGGGCGGGCCGCGTCAGGTAAGGAGCCAGGCAGCGCCCCGTGTGCGAGTGGGGGCTTTTGACGATATCCTCCGGGCGCCCGGCGGCCACCACGTATCCGCCCGCCTCGCCACCCTCCGGGCCCAAGTCGATAATCCAGTCGGCAGTTTTCAGCACGTCCAGATTATGCTCGATAATCAGCACGCTGGCGCCGGTTTCCAACAGCTTACGAAATGCCGCCAGGAGCTTGTTGATGTCGTCAAAGTGCAGGCCGGTGGTCGGCTCGTCGAAGATGAACAGGGTCTTGGCGCTGGTCGAGCGCGCCAGGTGCGCCGCCAGGCGCACGCGCTGCGCTTCGCCGCCCGAAAGCGTGGTGGCCGACTGGCCCAAGCGCAGGTATCCGAGCCCCACCTCGTCGAGGGCGCGAATCTTCCCCGTCACCTTGGGCAGCGGCGCAAAAAAGCTCATCGCCTCGCGCACCGTCATTTGCAGCACGTCGTGAATGCTCTTGCCTTTGTAAGTGACCTCCAGAACGGCGGGCTTGAAGCGGCGGCCGCGGCACTCCTCGCAGACCAGCTCCACGTCGGCCAGAAACTGCATCTCCACCGTAACCGTGCCGTCGCCCTGGCAAGTCTCGCAGCGCCCGCCGGGAATGTTGAAGGAGAAGTAGCCGGGCGTAAAGCCGCGCTTGCGGGCCTGGGGCGTGGAAGCGAAGACTTCGCGGATGGCGTCGAAGGCCTTGATGTAGGTAACGGGATTGGAGCGCGGGGTGCGGCCCAGCGGCGACTGATCCACGAGCACCACACTGCCCACCGCCTGGTCGCCTTCCAGGCGCTCATAGTCGGCGCGCGGTGCCGCCACTCCTCGCCGCGACATCAGCGCCGGATAGAGCACGTCGCTGACCAGGGTGGACTTGCCGGAGCCGGAAACACCGCTCACGGCCACCATCATGCCCAGGGGAATGTCCACGTCCAGGGATTTCAGGTTGTGCTGGCGCGCACCGCGCAGGCGCAGCGTCTCCTTGCCGCGCCGGCGGCGCTCGGCGGGCACGGAAATTTCCAGCTCCCCCGCCAGGTACCGTCCGGTGAGCGAATGCGGGTCGGCGGCGATGCCATCGGGGGCGCCCGCGTAAATCAACCGCCCGCCGTGCTCACCCGCCCCCGGCCCCAAATCCAGCAGCCGGTCCGCCTGCCGCATCATTTCCCGGTCGTGCTCGACCACCACGATGGTGTTTCCCAGGTCGCGCAGGCTCTTGAGGATTTCGATCAGCCGGCTGGTGTCGCGGGCGTGCAGGCCGATGGAAGGCTCGTCGAGGACGTAGAGCGCGCCCACCAGGTTGGAGCCCAGCGCGGTGGCAAGTTGGATGCGCTGCGACTCGCCCCCCGAAAGCGTCGAAGCCAGTCGATCCAGGGTCAGGTACTCAAGCCCCACCTTGTAGAGATACTTCAGGCGCGAGCGAATCTCTTCCAGGACGCTGCCCGCCACCACGCGCTCGCTCGGTGAGAGGCGCAGGCCGTTGAAGAAATCGTAGGCCTCCTGGATGGAGAGGGCGCAGACCTCGACGAGGTTCTTGCCCGCCAGGAGCACGTTCAGAGCTTCGCGCCGCAGCCGTCCGCCGTGGCACTCGGGACAGAGCGTATAGCCGCGGTAGCGGCTCAGGAAGACGCGCACGTGGAGTTTGTATTTCTTCCGCTCCAGGTAGTGGAAGAATCCCTCGATGCCCGGAAAATCTTCGTCCCCTTCCAGCAGCCAGCGGCGGGCGTCGGCGCTCAGGCGGGCGTATGGCACGTCGATCGGGATGCCGCGGGCGCGCGCGGCACGGCGCATCTCAGCGGCCAGGGAACGGTAGCGGGGCTTGGTCCAGGGCTCGACGGCGCCCTCCGCCAGGCTCTTCGATTTGTTGGGGATCACCAGGTTGAGGTCGAAATCAATGGTGTTGCCGAACCCCTGGCAGCGCGGGCAGGCGCCATAGGGATTATTGAATGAAAACAGGCGCGGCTCGGGCTCCTCAAAACGCGTGCCGCAGGTCTGGCACTCGAAGCGCTCGTTGAAGACCAGGCGCTCGCCCTCTCCTGAGGCTCCCTCACCGGCGATAAACTCCAAAATGGTCTCACCCGTCTGGCGGTAGCAGAGCTCAACGGAATCGATCAGGCGCTGGCGGATTTCCGCGCTCACCGCCAGGCGGTCCACGAGCACGTAGACGGGCCGCGCAAAGTCGATCTCCAACAGCGACTCAGGCGTGGAAAACTCGAAAACCCGGCCGTCCTGATAAAGGCGGTTGAAGCCTTGCTGGCGCAGCGCGAAGAGGCGCGGCTTCAGAGATTCATCGGGCGGCTGCGGCCCGGCAGGCGGCGCGGTGGCCTTCTTGCGGCGCCCCGGACGCTTGGAGGCTGCTTTGTGTTTGGGACCCGGCGCGGGCGGCTCAAGGCCCCCGGCGAGCAGGAAAAGCACCAGGAAGCGGCGCCCGGTCGCGAGACCCAGAACGCGGTCGGCGACGTCGTCCACAAGGTGGCGTCGCACTGCCCGCTGGCAGCGCGGGCAGATGGTCTCGCCCAGGCGCGCAAAAAGCACGCGCAGGTAGTCGTGGATTTCCGTGGCCGTGGCGACCGTGGAGCGCGGATTGCGGCTGGCGTTTTTCTGCCGGATAGCCACCGCCGGAGAGATGCCGGAGATTTCGTCCACGTCGGGTTTTTCCATGCGCTCCAGAAACTGGCGCGCGTAGGCGGAAAGCGACTCGACGTAGCGCCGCTGCCCTTCCGCGTAAATAGTGTCGAAGGCGAGGCTGGACTTTCCCGAACCCGAAACGCCGGTGACCACGCTCAAGCGGTTGTGGGGAATTTCGCAATCGAGGTTGCGGAGGTTGTGGACGCGCGCTCCGCGCACCACCAGCGCCCCTGCCTCCTCGACCGGGCGGGGTGGTTCGGCACCTGTGCCCGCCACCGGCACCCCGGCGGCAGCGCCCGGACCCGCCGGGCGGTTCAAAGCGCTTTCATTTTCAGGGACGCCCAAGGACTCTCTCCCCCTGGCCGGGCACGCCCCGGCGAGGTGGCTTTCCGCCCGCAGGCACTCAGGCGCGTCGGCGCCGTGTGGCGCAAACTACTTATTATAGATGCCGTAGCGTGAGGGAATCAAACGCCGGGAGGAACTTGCCCGGACTTGCTCTGCTCGAGCTTCTGGTCGGCAGCTTCCAACACCTGAGCGATGTCGGCGCCCTTGACGTAGACGGAGATGCCCGCGTCGAGGACAAGTTGGAAATCTTCCTGCTCGTGGGAACGATTCCAAGCCAGCACATGGCCCTGCAAGCGCTCTTCCGCCTTCTGGGCAGCGGCCTCATCGCTGTCGGGCATGACCACCAGAAACTCGTCGCCTCCCGGGCGCACTACGCTGTCGGAGGCGCGGAAGGTGCGCTTGAGGAGTTGGGCCACGTCGCCCAGCAGTTGGTCGCCTTTGCGATGCCCGAAGCGCGTGTTGAAGGACTTGAATCCGCGGACGTCGAGCATCAGCAGGGCCACCGGTGAGCCCAGGCGGTCGGCACGGCTTACTTCTTTGGTCAGCAGTTGGTCGAGGTAACGGCGGTTGAAGACCTCGGTCAGGGGGTCGACCAGGGCGAGCTTCTCCGCCGCCTCGCGGCGCACCAATTCGTGCAGCAGCTCGTCGCGCGTGCCCTGAAACACCCGGCGGCGTTGCAGGGTGTAGATTTCGAAAAGCACAATCAGCACGATGAAACCTACAAAAAGCTGCGGTAGATAGCGCTGCTCACTGGGAAGGATGTGCAGGTGCCAGAAGATGTTGGGAAAAACCACGGTGGCAAAACCCAGCGAGAGGATGACGATCACCACCAGGCCGATAACCCACAGTTGCAGGTCACGGCTTTCCAGGCGCTGGATCTCCCTGCGGAGCTCCCCAGTGCGCGACGCTTCATCCTTTCCCAAGGGTTGCAAATTCATGGCGTGCCGACTGCTGTCGGAACGGCACCGAGAAGACGCCCGTTCGTGCCTAGACCTTTCTCCCCTTCCCGAACCCGTTGCAGGCGGCGGAGACGCTGCCGCGAGTTGACGGCTCCGGCCTGCTGGCTGACTATATTGCAATCTGCGGCGGAAGTAAACCACAGGCGGGGAGAAATCGTTCCAGCGGCCCGGGGAAGTGAAAAAAAGGGCCCCACCGAAGCGGGGCCCCTGCCTCCACGCGAAACGAAGGTGTCGGAGCTATGGTTGCTGGTTCGCGGGAGGCTGAGGTGCCGTGGCAGGTCCGCCACGCCTTTCCGGCCGGGTGCCGCGGTGATTGAAGAAGCGTTCGCGCATCATGGAGCGGCCGGCCGCCCGGCGCTCCAGGAAGCTGCGCACCTTGGCCTGCTGCTCGGGTGTCAAGACGTTCTTGGCGGCGAGCAAGGCCTCCAGGTGTTGTTTCATCATCTGCGCGCGCAAAGCGGAAATCTCATCCGCTTCCTTCATCACCGCCTGTTGATCGGGGTGGTCGGCGCGCAGCAGCTCGCGCAGCTCGATGCCGCGCACTTTGAGGTCGGCGCCCGTCTTGATGGACGCTTCTTCGCTGCCCACGATGATCTTGCGCAACTGCCCCACCTGCTCGTCGGTCAAGCTCAGCGCTTGCTTGAAGCGGGGGTTATCGAGCATGGCGAGCAATCGCCGGCCCATGTGCGCATGGCCGTGATGGCCTCCCCAGGCATGGAACCCGCCCCCCGCCATAAAATCCTGCCCGTGGAATTCCCCGCGCCCCATGCCGCCTTCCTGCGCATAGGCGACGTATCCCAGTGTGGCCGTTCCCAATCCCAACACCAACGCAATGATCAGCCATTTCTTCATAATTCCTCCTCAGCATCCGTTCATCAGCTTGAGACGTAGCAGCGCGTCGTCGAGTTACAGGGAAACCGGGCATCGGGTATAATGGCCTGGGGTGCAAGGTTGTCTGCGGACGAGCCATGGGCCCTGCTTTAGAAAAGCCAAGTACGATGGCCGGCGCGGCCGCCCTTCCCCGGCGGCGGCTGCCGGCCATGTTCCGTTCCTTCCAATCGCGCGACTTCGCTCTATTCTGGAGCGGCAACTTCCTTTCCAACACCGGGACCTGGATGCAGAACATCGCCCTGGGCTGGGTGATCCTGGAGCTGACCAATTCCCCCTTCCTGCTGGGGCTGAACGGATTCCTGAGCCAGGCGCCGGTGCTGGTCTTCGCCCTGCCCGGGGGCGCCATTGCCGACCGGCTGGACCGGCGCAAGCTCATGCTCTCCACGCAAACGGCCATGATGCTCCTGGCGCTGTTGCTGGCCGTACTGACGTCCTTCGGCAGCATCCACATTGCGGCCATCCTGCTCATCAGCCTGTTGACGGGAGTTGCGACGGCGCTCAACTATCCCGCCTACCAGGCATTGATTCCCGAGCTGGTGGAGCGCGACGACCTGATGAACGCCATCGCGCTCAATTCCGCGCAGTTCAACATGTCGCGGGCGGTGGGGCCGACTATGGCGGGGCTGGCGTTGGGGACGCTGGGAGCCGCCGCCTGCTTCTACCTGAACTCGGTAAGCTTTCTGGCCCTCATCATCGCCCTGCTGATGATCGCCATTCCCCCTTTGAGGGTTCACGCCGGACCGAAATTCTGGGGCGCCATGCTCGAAGGGCTCCGCTACGTGAACGAAAACCGTGTGCTCCTGGTGCTGCTCAGCGTACCCGCCTTCCTGAGCCTGCTGGCGCTGCCCTTCATCGTGCTCATGCCCGTCTTCGCGCGCGACGTGCTGAGGGTAGGCGCCTCGGGGCTGGGATACCTGATGGGAGGAGCCGGTTTGGGGGCGGTGACGGCAGCGCTGGGCATCGCCTCCTGGGGGACGGCCAAGCGCCGCGGGCCTTACATCCTGGCCAGCGCCTCAGTCTTTTCCGGAGCGTTGATCCTGTTTGCCCAGGCGCGCACTTTCGGGTGGGCCCTCGGCATGATGGTGATTGTGGGCGCCTCCATGGTGGGCGCCTTCACGCTTACCAACACCACCCTGCAAACCACCACCCCGCCTCACCTGCGGGGGCGCATCATGAGCCTTTACGCCATGGCCATGACCGGCCTGCTGCCCTTCGGCAGCCTGCAAGCGGGAGCGATTGCGGAGGCGTTGGGGGCGCGCTTTGCGCTCTCCTTCGGGGCGGGGGTTTGCCTGATCTACTTCCTGACTCTTCTGATCCTGTTTCCGCGCATTCGCAGGGCTGCACAACGCGCGCGCAGCGGGAGAGCACCTGAAGCTGGCGGGTGAGAACGCGGCGCGTTAGCGGACGAATCAGCGCTTGGCGCGCAGGGCTTCGTTGACGAGCTGATAGAACGCCTGCGGGTCGGCGCCCACGATCATCCGCCCGTTGATGAAGAAGGTGGGGGTACTGTTGACGCCCAGCTCTTCCCCTTCGTGCAAGGTTGCTTCGATGCGCGGCAAGGTGGCTTTGGAATCGATACAGGCAGCAAGCTTCAACCGGTCCAGACCCACGCGCTGGCCGAAGTAGAGGAGCATGTCGCGGGCGTTGGTGGGATTAAAATCCTGCTGGTTCTCGAAAATGCTGGAACGGTAAGCGGGAAATACCGCCGGGTTCATCTCGTAGGCGCACTGGTCGGCGATCGCCGCCTGCAGCGCCCAGGGATGGATTTGCACCAGCGGGTATTCCTTAAAGACCAGGCGCACCTTCTTGCCATAGCGCGGAAGCAGCTCGTTCCTCAGGAACAGGTGGGCGCGCGCGCAGGTGGGGCACTCCAGGTCGGCAAACTCCACGATGGTGACCGGAGCGTCGGCAGGACCTTCGGTGGCCTGGTCGCGCAGGTTGAGGGTGCGCAGCGCGGCGAGGCGCGGGTCTACGTCCATGTTCAGGATCTGCCCCAAGACGACGAAGCGCTTGTCCTTGGTGACGAAGTAGCGGGCCTCTTGCTGGCGGCCGTTGACGTCGGCTCTGACGACCGTAGCGTCAAAGCTCGGAATGGGCGAATTGACAATGGGCCCAACGTGGATCTTGACGCTGGCGGGAACCTTGAACTTTTCGCGGATCTGCCGAACAATCCCCATCTGCGGGTTCTTGCCCAAAGGCAGAAAATCGCTCAGCACCAGATACCGCCCGTTGGCCGAGACGTTGACGGTAGTGGTGCGCTTATCGGTGCCGCGCTCAACCGTGATGGAAGTCGTGTAGAAACCCGGATAGGCGGCGTGGTGGAGGGGGGCCACGGTCATGCTTACCGTGTCGGCAATGCCGAACTTCTCGCGCACGAAGCGCACGATCCTTTCCGCCGAGGGCGCGCTTGAAACCGTCCCCGCGTCGCTCTTGACCAGGGGCACCAGAACCAACCCCGCCACGATGCCCAGGCCGATGAACAGCGTCTTGGTTAAACGCACCATGCCTCCGTGAGTCCCCTTCCTTGCCGTTTCTGCCAGCTCGTTTCGCCCTCCCTGGGATTGTAACCAACCTGGGCAGGAGAAATCAATGCGCACGCCCCTCGCCGGGCGGGGACTTACATGAGCGCGGCGCCAAGTTCCTAGCCTCGCCGGCGCAGGATGGGAGGCTTGTCGTTCTGCTGGCCTTTTCCTCCTTGGCCGGGCTGCGTAGAATGTGGCGAGCGGTGGCGAAGGGTCGGCCGGAAATGCCCCGGATCCCCGTGCTTCATGCGGGCGAGTTCCATGTTCAAGCGGTGTTGAATGCCCTGAAACTCCGAGGTGGAAACCAGGTACTGACGCCGCTGGGGAAGCATCGTCTTGATTTCCCGCGCAATATCGATGATGCGCTCCTTGGTGGGCGGATGATCCATGAAGATGCCGGGAGTGCTGCCCGGGTGGCGCCGCGCCACCTGCATGAGTTTGCCGAACATGGCCAGAAAGGCATGGGGGTCATACCCGGCCTTCCACAGATACTGCACGCCCAGGAAATCGGCCTGCGCCTCGTCCTCCCGGCTGAACTTGAGAAAGCTGAGCGGGATCCCGATGTTCAGCCCCTCAGAAACGCCCAGATAGACGGGATAGGACATGGGAGTAAAAATGAGCGGAATCATGGCGTAACGAAGGAGCGATTCCTTGGTCTGCTGTGCCGCCCAATGGCGCGCGGCCACGTGGCCGGTCTCATGTGCGAGGACGGCGGCAAGCTGGGCTTCGCTGCCCGCCGCCTGGATCAACCCGGTGTCAACGTAGATGTATCCGCCCGGAAGGGTGAAGGCGTTGACGGAAGGAGAGTCGATCACGCGAACGGTGATGGGAATCTTGGCATCGGAATTCTGGGCGATGTTCTGCTCCACACGATTGACATATTCCGTGATGACCGGATCCTTGATCAACTTTGAGGAGCGGTCGATCTGCTTGGCATATTGCGTGCCGATCGCAATTTCCTTTTGCAGGGAAATGAAGCTACGATGGGCCACGCGCCGGTCCCCGATGCAGTAAACATCGTCCATCTTGTTGCTGGTCTCGGAGCAAGGCCTGACAGCGTCGGGGATATCGGCAGCCTCCGCCCGAATCGTCCCGCAGCAAAGGGCCGCCAATAAACCCCCGACAATGAGCCATGAGTTCTTCATGGCACGCCTCCCTAGGATTACCCTCTGTTTTATAAGACGGTCCGAAACCCCTCGCAGGTTTTCTCGTCGCCGGGCGAGAGTGGGGCAAAAAATGTCGTCCAGCCGCGGTCCCAAGTCGCACGAAACGGGCCGGCGCGGATACCTCACCCCTAGAAGCTCACCTTCATTTCTCCCTGCCAGGTGCGCGGCGCCACAAAGTGCGTCCCGCTGAAGGTGGACAGGAAGTTGTAGAGCACGTCGCGGTTGGTGAGATTGATGACGGTGAAGCGCAGGTTGAGCCGGGCGCGGTCGGTGTGCAGG
>JBJKQV010000078.1:0-4362 GCA_046704985.1 Terriglobia bacterium | reverse complement strand
AATGGGATGCCCCTCGACGTAAACCAGTTCGCCCCAGTTGCTGGTCAGGGGGTTGTAGAGCGCCAGGCCGCTCCCCTCCACGCCGGGCAGGCGATTGAGGCGGTCCTCCAGCTCCCGGTAAAGGGCCGCCAGTTTGGCCTGCGAGTAAGTGGCAGGGGGATTGTGGAGCTGTACCAGCACCCGTCCGGGGACGCGGAAACCGAAATCCTGATGCTCGAGGTTGCCGAGGCTGCGTCCCAGCATGGTGGCCCCGGCCACCAGCACCACTGAAAGCGCCGCCTGCAGGACCAGCAGGCCCTTGCGAGCCAACGAGGAATGGTCGCGCGTGGCGCGCCCTGCCCCGTGCAGGGCCTCGGCGGGGTCGGTGCGCGTCGCAAACCACGCCGGCGCCGCACCAAACACTACCCCGGTCAAAAGCGACAATCCCACCGCCAGGGCCAGAACGGGCAGCGACGGCAAAGCGCTGAGGGGAATGAAATGGGCGCTTTGGAAAGCCAGGCGCAGCAGCAGGCGCGCCGCTCCCACCGCCACCAGCACTCCCGCCACGCATCCGCCCAGCGCCAGCAGCACGCTTTCGGTGAGCGCCTGGCGAACGATCTGCCCGCGCGTCGCCCCCACCGCCAGGCAGATGGCGGTCTGTCCCCGGCGCGAGGCGGCGCGCGCCAGCAGCAGGTTCGCCACGTTGGCGCAGGCGATCAGCAGCACCAGGCCACAAACCGCCAGCAGAATCGCCAGGCTGCGCCCGTAGGCTTCTTTGATCAGGGTGACCCCGGCCCCCGCCGGAACCACGCGGACCATCTGCTTGGGAAGCTCGCGGATCACCTCCGGCATCCAGCCGGCGGGATAATCGGAATCGTAGCGCAGCCACTGCCGCAGCACTTCCGTCAGTCGCGCGGACATGCCGGCCGTTGTCGCGCTTGGCCGCAGGCGGCCCATCATGCGCAGCCAGGCGCCCGAGGATTGGTTGAGCAGGTTGTTGGGCCCGTCCATCAGCGGCTCTTGGTGGATGGGAATCCAGAGGTCGGGAGGGTCGGGGCGCAGCGTTTCGCCAAAGAATCCCGGCGGCGTCACGCCGATCACGGTGAAGGGGTGCCCCTCGATCACAAAGGTTGAGCCGACAACCCCCGGGTCGCCGCCATAGCGGATTTGCCAGGCGCGATGGCTGAGCACCACCACCGGGGCCGCGCCCTCGCGGTCGTCCTGGGGAGCGAACAGACGGCCGCCGAAGGCGCGGACCCCCAGCATGGTGAAATAGCTTCCCGAAACGTACTCGGAGCGCAGCGGGCGTGCTACCGTCTCGCCCTGGCGCCGCACCCCCATCAATCCCTGGCCCGCCTGGAAGGCCGCCGTCTCCTCAAATTCCGGCGCGGCGGCTCTCAGACGCTCATAGAGGGGGTAGGAATAGAATCCCCAAATACCCTGCGGCCCGGTTTCGACGCAGCACTCGTCGCCCTCGCCCACGCGGTAGAGCTGGCCGGGGTCGGCGACGGGCAGCGAGCGCACCATCACCTCGTGAATCAATGTGAAGATGGCGGTGGTGCCGCCGATTCCCAGGGCCAGGGTGAAAACCGCCGCCGCGGCAAAAACCGGCGAGCGGCGGAATTGCCGCAGGGCGTAACGGAGGTTGCGAAAGAGTTGTGACGTGGCGGCCTCCTGATTTCGGTACGTGCCCGGAGGGCCGGAAGTTGCAAAAAAACGGCTCGCCTGGTTGGACGCTCCGGCGGGCGCGTGGTGAGCAAGCTGAGTTTCCTATTCCCACAGCTCAGGCCTACTTGGCGCCTTAGCGCAAAGCTTCTGGTCGCGCTGCCCTTTAGGGCAGCATCTCCCCATGCGGGGCTGAAGCCCAGCGCTACGCAGGGGGTAAGCAGTGCCGCACTCCCCGGCGGATAAATTGCATTCGCGCGCGGGCTCGATTAGACTAACGGCTTGCCGCAAGAGTAGCGCTGCCCTTCAGGGCAGCTTTCCCCTGCTGGACAAAATCCCAGCGCTACGCAGGAGGTAAGCGCCGGGCACCCGGCCAGGAGCCGCAACCATGCTGGTGGTGATGAAGCCGCACGCGACCGAGGACGACGTCCGCGCCGTCTGCGCCAAAATCGAAGCCATGGGCTTTCGCGCCCATTCCATGCCCGGGGCGCAGCGCACCGCCATCGGCATCACCGGCAACCAGGGCCCCCTGGACGCGGCGGAATTCGACACCATGCCCGGAGTGGCGGAAGCCATCCGGGTTTCCAAGCCCTACAAGCTGGTCAGCCGTGAGGTGAAGAACGAAGACTCGCTGATCCGCGTGGGCCCGCCGGAGGCGGGAGTCATCGTGGGAGGCCAAGAACTGGCCATCATCGCCGGGCCGTGCGCGGTGGAAAGCCGCGAGCAGGCCTTTGCCGCCGCCAAGAGCGTGCGCAGCGCCGGCGCGCGGCTGTTCCGTGCCGGGGCCTTCAAGCCCCGCACGTCCCCTTACGCTTTTCAGGGCCTGGGCAAAGAGGGGTTGGAAATCCTGGCGGAAGTGCGCCGCCAGTTCGGTCTGATGATCGTCACCGAAACCATCGACCCGGAAAACTGCGACCTGGTGGAAGAGTACGCCGACGTGCTGCAAGTGGGGGCGCGCAACATGCAGAACTTCTCGCTGCTCAAGCGCGTGGGCCGTGCCTCCAAACCCGTGCTGCTCAAGCGCGGCATGTCGGCCACCCTGGAAGAGTATCTGATGGCCGCCGAATACATCCTCTCGGAAGGCAATTACAACGTCATCCTGTGCGAGCGCGGGGTGCGCACTTTCGCCGACCACTCGCGCAATACCCTGGACCTGTCGGTGATTCCGGCCGCCAAGCGCCTTTCGCACCTGCCCATCATCGTCGACCCCAGCCACGGGACGGGGCGGCGCGATCGGGTGACGCCGCTGGCGCGCGCCGCAGTGGCCGTGGGCGCCGACGGACTGATGGTGGAGGTTCACCCCCAGCCCGACAGGGCGCTCTCGGACGGCTACCAGTCGCTCGACCCGCAACAGTTCGCGGCGCTGATGGACGAGGTGACGTCGATCGCCGGTGTACTGGGCCGCACCACGGCGCACCAAGCCGCCACCGCGCCTCAAAAGCCATGAGCTCTCGCCCTTCTCCGGCACGCTCGCGACCTGTTTCCCGCTCGGTCTTTGCGCGCGTGGCGCTGGCCGCCGGTTTCGCGCTGATCGCCCTGGGCTGCCAGCAGGCGCGCCTGGAAGCTCCCCCCAACGCCTACCTGGCTTATGTGGCCAACCGCCAGGGAAATTCCGTAGCCATCGTCAACCTGGCCGACTTTCAGGTGGCGGCGTCGCTCGCCGTCGCCCCGCAGCCCGAGCAACTGGTTCGCCGCCCGGGGAGCCGCGAAGTCTACGCCGTCTCCGCTTCCGGGACGCTCAGCGTCATCGGCTTCCCCAGCCTGCGGGTCGAGCACAGCCTGAAGGTGGGTGGGAGCGCCCGCGACCTGATCTTCACCGCCCGCGGCCATCACGCCTACATCCTCGACCCGGCGGGCGGCGCCATCGTGTACCTTGATGCCGACCACCTGCGCGAGACGGGGCGCGTGACGGTGGGAAGCAAGGCTTCAAGTCTTGCTTTAACTCCTGATGGGAAGACCTTGATTGCCGCCTGCCCTGCCAACAATCGCCTGGTGTTCGTCAACGCCGCCCAGCGGCGCGTGGAAGGGTCGGTGGAAGTCGGCAAGGAACCCGGGCCGATGGTGGTGTTGCCGAAGGGCAAGAAGCTTTTCGTGGCCGACCTGGGGGGCAAGCAGGTTTCGGCGGTGAGCATTTCGCCGGCGCACCTGCTGGCGAATATCGATCTCGCCGCTCCGCCCAGTTCCCTGGCGCTAAAGCCTGACGGCGGCGAGGTTTTCGTGCTCTCGGCGAAGGGGTCGGCGGTCATCATCCTCGACGCCTCGCACGACAACGTGGAGCAGGTGCTGACCACGGGCCTCCAGCCCTCGGCGGCGGTGATGCGCCGCGATTCCAGCATGCTCTACCTGGCGACGGCAGGGGACGGGAACGTGACGGCCATCAAAATCTCAACCCGCAACGTGGATTCGGTCGCCCACGCCGGGACCGAGCCCGTGGCTCTGGCCCTGACCCCTGACGAACGGTTCCTGGCCGTGGCCGATGCCGCGGCCGGCAGCCTGGCCGTGGTGCGCACGGACACCATGAGCCTGGTGACGGTCGTGCCGGTGGGCAACCACCCCAGCGCGGTGCTGGTTCCTCCCTGGACGCAATGAGCGGGGATTGAAACTTCGAGGAATACTTGAAGTTAGAAATCAGAAGTCAGAAGCAAGAAGCCAGAAGGTGGCCACCAGAAGTAAGGCATCGAGAAAGCCTTGAAGGCTCGTGCCTGAGCGCGGGGTTTG
>JBJKQV010000077.1:0-20983 GCA_046704985.1 Terriglobia bacterium | reverse complement strand
CTGATGGCCGAAGAGCCTCCCTCGCCGGAAGAGGAGCGCGCGGCGCTGATCGCCGCCGGCCTGTTCGCGGCGCGGCAGGGAAATTCCCATCCGCCCGCCGCCGCGCCCGCCAGCTCCTGGAAGCGCGCCGGGCGCAGCGCGCTGCTCAACGCGCACCCTTCGCGGGAGGCCTAGCGCATGAAATTGCAGCTGCACCTTCAGGCCGGCTCCAAAGCTTCCGAACACCGCCTGGAACTGAGCGTGCCCCGCGAGGGCGAGTTCCTCGACGGCCCGCGCCTCTTTACCCTGGACGGCGAAGCACTGGAAGCCGACGGCCGGGAGATTTCTCCGGGCGTCTATTCGATTCTGCTCGGCGGGCGCTCCTTTGACGTACACGTCTATACGCGCCCGGCAGGGATGGGGAACCATCGCGGGCCCTACGCCGTGCAGGTGGGGCTGCGGCGCTACGAGGTGACGGTGCGCGACCCGCGCAGCCGCCGGCGCAGCAGCGTGGAGCTGGACGCGGAAGGCCCGCAGGAGATCATCGCCCCCATGCCCGGCAAGGTGGTCAAGATTCTGGTTGAAGAAGGCCAGCAGGTGGAGCGCGAGGCGAGCCTGCTGGTGATCGAAGCCATGAAGATGCAGAACGAGGTGCGCGCCGCCCGCGCCGGACGCGTGGAAAAGGTCTTCGTCAAAGAGGGTGCGGGCGTGGAGAGCGGCGCCAAGCTCTTGCGCCTGCTCTAAACGCGATTCATTCCATTCCCTTGGGCACTCCGCCCGCCTTCACCACCTGGTCCGCCAGGAAATTCTCCACCTTCGCCCGGTCGCGCAACTGCTCGATGTAGGCGGCGGTCAGCAGTTGTTCCTTCTCGGTCATGAGCGTGCCGCGGATGGCGCTCTCGACCTGCGGGTCCTTCAGGGTGTGCTGGCCGGGCTTCTCGATGCCCAGGAGCTTCAGGATGTGATAGCCGGTGGCGGTGCGGATGATGCCGCTGATCTGGCCCGGCTGCAACCCCGCCAGGGACTTCTTGAGCGCCTCGTTGGAATCCACCGAGGAAGCCGGGATGAAGCCCATGTCACCGCCTCCCGCGGCGGTGCGCGGGTCCTCGGAGTATTCCTGGGCCAGGGTGGCAAAGTCGTCGCCGGCGCGCAGGCGGGCGTAGAGGGCCTGGATCTTGTGCAGGGCAGCGGCGGGGGTGTCGGCGTCGTCCTTCTTCAGGTTGCGCACCTGGGGATCGCGGGTGGGGGTAACCAGAATCTGCGCCAGGTGGTATTGCACCTCCGGCACGTTGAAGCTCGACTTGTTGTGCTCGTAGTAGGAACGGATTTCGTCGTCGCTGACGTTGAGGCGCGACTTGATCTCCTTATTGATTAGCTTGTTGATGATGAGGTTGTCACGGACCTCGTTGCGATACTCGCTCAGGGTAATCCCCTGCTCCTTCAGCTTGGCGGTGAAGTTTTCCTCGCTGCCGTAGGGGCTGCGCAGCTCGGCCAAACGGTTGTCCACGTCGGCTTCCGAGACGTTGATGCGCGAGTGGGCCGCGTGGGCGAGGAGGATTTGATGGTTGATGAGCTTGTTCAGGATGTCGAGCTTGAAGCTCAGCTCCTGCTGGGGGTCGCCCGATTCGGCCGTCTCGGCGGAACGGCCGCGATAGCGACGCTCGACCTCCTGGCGATAGATGGGTTTGCCGTCCACCTCCGCCCAGATGTCAGGGTTGGAGGGGGCCTGGGGGGCGCACCCCGCCAGCCCTACGAGCAGCAGCGCCGCCAGGGCCGCTGCCAGGGTCCATCCGGCGCGCCGGAGCCTTCCCCTGGGCCGGGAACGGCCACCCAGGGCGGGTTGGGCAAATCTGCGACATTCTGGTAAAATGTTCTTTTGCATCATTCCCTTTCACCTGCGAGGTATGGAATGGCTCGGATGTGCGACATTTGCGGGAAAGGCCCCGCGTACGGAAACCGCGTGAGCCACGCTCACAATATCACCAAGCGCCGCTGGAATCCCAATCTGCGGCGGATGCACGTCGTCGAGAAGGGCGTTCACAAAACGCTGCGCGTCTGCGCGGCGTGTATTCGCGCCGGCAAAGTGGTCCGGGCGGGGTAAGGACGCCCGGTCCGGCCGCGGCTGATTCCCTTCCCTCACGGCTGCATCACCCGTTCCACCTGATAAACCCCCTCAATCTTCCGCAGAGACGAGATCACTTTCTGCAGGTGTTGCAGGTCCACGATGTCCAGGGTGACGTCGATGAGCGCCTGGCTGTCGCCGGTGCGCGCCTCGATGACCTGGATATTGGAGCGCACGCTGGAGATGGCGGAGGTGACGTCGGCGAGCACCCCCTGCCGGTCCTCGGCGAAAAGCGTGAGCTTGACCGGGTAGAGGCTCTGCTTGGGCCCCACCCATTTGACGTCAATCCTTCGGCTGGCATCGTAGAGGAGGTTCTGGACGTTGGGACAGCGCTTGGAGTGGACCGCAATGCCCTTGCCGCGCGTGACGTAGCCCACCACGTCCTCGCCGCGGATGGGATTGCAGCACTTGGCGCGGTAGAGCATCAGGTCATCGTGGCCGTGCACCTCGATGGCGGGGTCGCGCACAAAGCCGATGGCGCGCTTGACGGCGCGGGTCAGCCGGGAAGGCTTCTCAGGCTCGATGGGGGCGCTGGGAACCAGCTTGCCGAGCACCTGGCGCGCCGCCAGGCGGCCAAAACCGAGGCCGGCGTACAGGTCGTCGAGCTGCGAGCACCCATAGTCGCGCGCCGCGTTCAGGTAAACCTCGGGAGTAATCTTCTTGAGTGAGACGCCGAAGCGGCGCCCTTCCTTTTCGAGCAGCCGGCGCCCGATGTCGATGGCGCGGCGGCGCTGATTAACGTTGATCCAGTGCTTGATCTTGTTACGGGCGCGCGAGGTCTTGACCGCCGTCAGCCAGTCGCGGCTGGGCGAGTGGTTGGATTGGGTGGAGATTTCCACGATGTCGCCGTTGCGCAGGCGGGTGCGCAGGGGCACCATGCGCCCGTTCACCTTGGCGGCCACGCAGTGGTGCCCGACCTCGGTGTGAATAGCGTAGGCAAAATCAATAGGGGTGGCCTCGCGCGGCAGAACGATCACCTTGCCCTTGGGCGTGAAGGTGTAAACCTCCTCCGGGTAGAGGTCGATCTTGAGGGTGGAGAGGAACTCGCCCGGATCGCGCATCTCCTGCTGCCACTCGACCAGGTGGCGGAGCCAGGCGAAGCGCTCCGCGTCCTGCTCGCCGTGGTCCTTGCCGCCCTTGTATTTCCAGTGGGCGGCGATGCCTTCTTCGGCGGTGTGATGCATCTCGTCGGTGCGGATTTGCACCTCGAAGGGCTGCCCGTGCGGGCCGATGACCGAAGTGTGGATGGACTGGTAGCGGTTGGGACGGGGGATGGCGATAAAATCCTTGATGCGCCCGGGGACGGGCCGCCAGGTGTTGTGAATCACCCCCAGTGCCGCGTAACAGTTCTTGACCGAATCGGTGATAATGCGCACCGCCAGCAGGTCGTAGACCTGGTCGATGGTAACGTGCTGGCGGCGCAGCTTCTGGGCGATGCTGTAGAGGCGCTTGATGCGCCCCTCGATGCGCGCCGGGATGCCCGCCTTGGCCATCTGCGCGGCCACCTGGGTGCGCACCTCGGCCAGAAACCCCTCGCTCACTTTGCGCCGGCTCTCCACCGCGCGCTTGATCTCTTCAAACGCTTCCGGCTCCAGGTAGCGGAAGGCCAAGTCCTCCAGCTCACCGCGCAACTTGCCCATGCCTAGGCGGTGGGCGATGGGAGCGTAGATGTCCAGGGTCTCGCGGGCGATGCGCTGGCGCTTTTCGCCAGGCAGGTGCTCGAGGGTGCGCAGGTTGTGAAGGCGGTCGGCAAGCTTGACGAGCACCACGCGGATGTCGTCCACCATGGCCAGAACCATCTTGCGATAGTTCTCGGCCTGTTGCTCCTCGGGGCTGGCGAACTCCAGGCGGCTGATCTTGGTGACGCCTTCCACGATGCGCGCCACCTCCACGCCGAACTCCTGGCGCACCCGCTCGATGGTGGTGGGCGTGTCCTCGACCACGTCGTGGAGCATGCCCCCCGCCAGGCACACCACGTCCAGCTTCATGTCGGCCAGGACGTTGGCCACCTCCAGGGGGTGGGAAACGAACGGCTCGCCCGACAGGCGCGTCTGGGCACGATGCTCCTCGGCGCTGAACTCGTAGGCCTTGCGCAGCAGGGCCAAGTCCTCGCCGGGCCGGTAGGCCCGCACCTTGCGCGCGATCTCTTGAAACTCCACCATGGCTGCCGTTGCTATTCTAGCGCATCTGGAGCAACTCCCGCACTCCCCCGGGCTCCCCCCCCGAGCACAACTTGTGGTATATTTTTTATTCTCCAAGTGAGCTTCTTGAGGGGAACCCTTGGATGACGGGGGGGTGCGTATAACCTCTCCCAGGAGATGAAACGATGCAAAATCATTGGAAGAGAGTTCTGGGGGTGATGGTGCTGATCGCGGCGGGGCTGGCCCTGTCCTGCGAGAAGCCGTATAGCGAACAAAAGGTGCGCTATTTCTTCGTCGCCAATAACGTCCAACTCCCTTACTGGAAGGAAGCCAAGCTGGGCTTCATGGACGCCGCCCGGAACCTGCAAGTCAAGGTGGAATTCGACGGCCCGTCGAGCTACGCGCCCGAGGCGGAGGTCGAGGCCTTCAAGAAGGCCCTCAGCACCCATCCCTTTGGAATTCTGATCGCCCCCACGCGGCCCGATCTGCTCAAAGGGCCGATTGACCAGGCGATCCAGGAGGGCATTCCGGTCATTTGCATCGATTCTGACGTCCCCGATTCCAAGCGCAACATGTTCATCGGCACCGACAACCTCGCCGCCGGCATGCAAAGCGGCAACACCATTGCCAAGATTCTCGGCGGCAAGGGGACCGTGGTTGTGATCACCATCCGCGGCCAACGCAACCTGGAACGACGCCTGCAAGGGTTAGAGGAGGCGTTCAAAAAGTTCCCCAAGATCAAGATCCTGGAAGTCTTCGACGACCAGGGCGACCCCGTGAAGGCCAACGACGAGATTTCCAAGCTACTGGCCGCCAAGACCGAGTTCGACGGCATCGTCTGCCTGGAAGCCTCGGGAGGCCCGGGGGCCGCCGAAGCGCTGCACCGGCTCAATCTGGGAGGCAAGATCCCCATTGTGGCCATGGACAAGAACCCCGAGACCCTGGACTGGATCTCGCAAGGGGTCATCAACACCACCATCGCCCAGAAACCCTATACCATGGCCTTTTACGGCCTGCGGTTCCTGTACGACCTGCACCACAACGTCCTGCACGAGTTCAAGGACTGGCGGACCGCCCCCGTCTCGCCGCTCCCGACGCGCGTGGATACGGGCATCGCCATCGTTGACTCGAGCAACCTGGCGGCCTTCCGCGCCGCGCTGGTGCCTCCCCCGCAGAACCCCCTCTAGGATGGCCTGCCGCCCAGGGAGGTGCGGAGCCGCTCGCGGCTGCCGCTCCCCCCTGGGCCGGCAAACGCCGCACACCACCCGGCCACCGTCACACCCTTTCCTGCCCGCTGAGAGCGCAGGCACGCCGGCCCCGTCCATCTGGGCACGGCCCGCAGCAGCCCAGTTCTTGCCGGGACGGCTTTGCCCCTGCCCCGTACAAAAAAAATAGCCCTGGCCGGCGGCCAGGGCTATGTGATCGGGTTTTTCAGGAGTCTATTGAGTGCTGCTGGCGGCCTTCGCCTGCTCGGCTTTCTTCACGCCCAGTGCTTTCTGCACGAGCTCATCGGCCTTGGCCAAGTCGGCCTCACGGTCCTTGGCATCCGGCTCAATGTCGGCCTTCTCACGGTACATCAGGTTGAGATAGGAAAGGGCCGTGAAGTCGTTGGGCCGGAGTTCCAAAGCTTTCTGCAAGGCCTTGATGCCCTCTTCCACCAACGGTCCGTTCTCCTCAGCCAGTTGCTTGCGGGCTTTCTCCGGCAGGGGGGGCAGAATGCTGGGATGAGTGGGATCCTTGGGGTTGGCAATCTTCAGATCCTTGCGCATCTCCATGCGCCGCGGGTAGCAGATGGCCCAATCCAACTGCCCGATCCAGTTATAAGGGTCGGGGTTGTTGGGCTCATACTTGAGCACCTGCTTTTGCAGATCCTTCGCCTTGTCAAAGTCCTTCATGCCGTAATAGATCTGCGCGATGCTGGCCATGGCGTTGGTGTTTGAGGGGTCGTACTTGAGAACGTCCTCATAAGCCGCAATGGCCTGTTTGCCGACCTTGACGTTGTCCTCCGCCTCGCCGCCCGGAACGTAGAGCTGGGAATAGGCTGTCGCCAGATAGAGGCGGGCGTTGAGCAGGGTGGGGTCGAGTTGAACGGCGCTTTTGAAGTGGGTGATAGCAGCTTGAAACTTGGCGTTGCGGAACGCCGCAACTCCCTTGTTGAGCTGGTCGCGGGCTTTCAGCTTAGCGCAACTCATCATGAAAGCAGCGGCTAGCACAATGCCGCCCAGGGCGGCTAACCTTCGCAATGTCATCGTGTGTCCTCCCTCGGCCGAGCGGTGGCGAGGTTACTGCTGCTCTTCAAGTTTTTCGGTCACCAGCCCGATCTTGTCGATCCCCGCCCCTTTGGCGATGTCGATGATGCGGGCCACGTCGGCAAACTGCAGGGTCGGGTCCCCTTTGACGAAGATCACCCGGTCGTTGCGCGTCTTGAAGATGTCTTCCAGGCGCGAACCGAGCGACCGCACATCCACCGGCTCTTGATTGATCTTGATGTTGCGGCTGGCATCAATGGTCACAATCACCGTGCGGTTAATCATAGGCTGCGGTTGCTGCTTCTTGTTCTTATCGGGCTGCGGGACCAAGGCATCCAATCCCTTGGGCGTCAAGGGCGTGATCACCATGAAAATGATGATCAGCACCAGCAGGACGTCGATGAGGGGCGTGACGTTCATGTCCACCATCGGCCCCTTATGGTCTCCACCCACCGCCATTGCCATAACGATACCCTCCTCGGGCCGTGACCCCACGGCCCGTCACCACCGCTTCACCCCTGCGGGCGCGCGGCGCCGCCTAGGTGCTGGGCAGCCCTTCCGGGGGAGCCCCCGGACGCCTTTCCAGCTTCTCCGTCAGCAGCCCCAGCGAGTCCACGCCGGCGGCGCGTACTGCATCGATCAGCTTGACCACGTCGCCGTACTTGGCCCGCGCGTCACTCTTGACGTATACGGTTTTGTCCAGCTTGTCGGAGATCAAGTCCTTGACCTTCTTGGTCACGTCCGCCAAGGGCACCGGGGTGGAACCGAGAAAAACCTTTCCATCCCGCGTGACCGCCAGAACCACCGCATCCGTCTTGTCAGCGCCCTTCATCTGGCGAGGATTGGCCGCCTTGGCCAAGTCCACGCTGACGCCCTTTTGCAACATAGGGGTGACCACCATGAAGATGATCAACAGCACCAGCATGATGTCCACCATGGGCGTGACGTTGATGTCCGACACGGCTCCCGGAGACTTGGACCTAAGGTTCCCAGCCATTATTTCTTCCCCCGCTGCGTGCGCTTCAAGAAATAGTCGATGAGCTCCGACGACGAGTTATCCATTTCCACGTCGAAGGCCTCGACCTTGGTGGCAAAGTAGTTGTAGGCCCACACCGCGGGCACGGCCACGAACAGACCGAACGCGGTGGTCACCAGCGCCTCAGCGATGCCGCCCGCCACGGCCGTCAGACCGGTGGACTTCTGCGCCTGAATGCCGGTGAAGGCGTTGATGATGCCCAGCACGGTGCCGAACAGTCCAACGAACGGACCGGTGGAACCGATGGTGGCCAGGCTGGAGATGCCGCGCTTCAGTTCGGCGTGCACGATGGCGGAGGCGCGCTCGAGGGCCCGTTTGGAAGCCTCGATCTCCTCGCCGGCGATTTCGCTCGAAACTTGATGCGCCTGAAACTCCTGCAGGCCCGCGGTCACCACCTTGGCCAGGTGGCTGCGCTTGTTCTGTTCGGCGATGGCGATCGCCTCGTCAATTTTGCCGTCCTTCAACGCTCCCGCCACAGCCGGAGCGAAGATGCGCGACTGCTTGCGGGCGGCGCTGAAAGCAATCCAGCGGTCAATCATCACGCCGATCGACCACGCCGACATGATAAAGAGCACGATCACCACCGTCCGCGCCGGCCATCCCATTTGGCGCCACATGCCGATGGGATCGAAACTGATCGTCTCTTCCTGTAACCAAAACGCCAAGCTAACCAGGTAAGCTGCGAACATAGGTCAGATTTCCTCCTCCCAAATTTTCAAAACTCTTATTCCGCCAGCGTAAAATTCACGTCAATTTCAGTCACCACTTCCACCGGCTCGCCGTTGAGCAAAGTCGGCTGGTAGCGCCACTTCTGAACCGCTTCCAGGGCCGATTTGACCAGCAAGGGATGCCCGCTCAGCACCTTCAAATCCTGAATCGTGCCGTCCTTGCTGATCACCGCCTCCAGCCGCACCGTCCCCTGAATGCGCGCCATCTTGGCGAGCGGGGGATAAGAGGGCGTCGGCTGGTAGATAATCTTGGCCGCTTCCACTTGTCCGCCCACGCGAATGCGCTTGGGCGTGGCCGCCTTCGGAGGAGGCGGAGGAGGGGGAGCCGCGCTGGAGAGGATGCCTCCCAGCACGCCGCCCACCGAACCGCCCGGCATGCCGCCCGGCACGCCGCCCACCACCCCTACCGCGCCCGAGGGCGGCTGGGGCTGGTCCTTGACGATGGCGATGGTCTTCGGGATCACCTTGGGGGCCTGCATGATGTCCTCGGTCGAGGGTGGACGAATTACCCGGACAGGCTGCGCGGGCGCGGGTGGCGGAGGCGGAGGCGGAGGCGGCGGAGGTGCCACAACGAAGGTCATCAGCTGTGCCTTGGGCAGCGCTTCGGTGTAAATCAACGGGACCAGAATCGCCCCTCCGATCAGGATCACCTCAAAGATATAAGCGATGGGGATGGTGGCCCGCTTCCAATCGTCCGTCTTGGCGGCCGTGTAAATGAGGTAAATGATGAATCCCGCCAGGTTGAACAGCAGGACAAAGATGAACCAGAGCCAGGTGTTGAAACGCAAATGGCGGGTGTCCGCGTAGACGTAACACAGGATGGCCGCGTAGACAAAGAAGAAGACGCCCACGATCGCCGACTGCGTGACCAGCACGCGCGTCTCGGCCGCCGAAACCAGTGGCAGGCCGAAGAAGCCCAGGAGGAAACCGATCACGCCCACCCCGGCCGAGACCAACCAGTGGACACCCTTCAGCGTCGGGACTTTTGAGGGTGAGGAATCGAGTAAGGTATCGTCAAACATGGTTGCGACCTCCTCTCCGGACCGCCGGGATCATCCCGGGTCTTAGCGGCGTGCGCCGGCCGTCTGCCGTTCCAGGCCCTTAGGCCGGGCGCTCAGCCGCCCCCCTCCTGAACGAAGCTGCCAGAAGACCAGCACCGGGCTGGCAATGGCGATGGAAGAATAGGTGCCCACGATCACTCCCACCACCAGCACCAACGCAAAGCCGTTGATCACTTCGCCGCCGAACAAATAGAGGGACAGCACCGCCAGGAACGTCAACCCGGAAGTCAGAATGGTCCGGCTTAGCGTCTGATTGATGCTGCGATTCACCAGATCCAGAAAACCCTCGCGTTTGTTCATACGCACGTTCTCGCGCACGCGGTCAAAGACCACGATGGTATCGTTCATCGAATAGCCTACCAGGGTCAGCAGCGCCGCGATTACCGTCAGCGAAATATCCTTATTCAGCAGGGAGAATATACCGAGTGTAATGAGAACGTCATGGAAAGTGGCGATCACGGCCGCCACCCCATAAATTAGCTCAAAGCGATACCAGATGTAAATCAGCATGGCGCCCAGGCCCGCCAGGGTTACGTAGAGAGCCTGCCGACGCAAATCCTTGCCCACCTTGGGACCCACGATCTCGGTGTTGCGAATGGCGAAATTCGACAGGAAGAAATCCTTCTCGAGCGACGCCAGCACCGGCGGCGTGGCGCCCTGCACGGCGCTCAACTCCTGGAAGGAGGCGATCAGCCCGCTGTGGGGAGGCGAGTTGCGAAAGCCCACCAGCGCCTCCGCCAGCTTCGTGTACTCGGCCGAGGCCTCCTCGGTCCCCTTCCCCGCCAGGTTGAGCGGGTCGGCGGTCACCAGGTGGTTGGCCACCGTCTGCGGGCTGGCGTTGTTGAAGTCCAGTTTGCCGGTAGGTCCGGTGCCGTAAAGCTGCGAAAGCGCCCCCACAATGGCGTTCTTGCCGGCGTCCAGGGCCTTGGCGGAGGTGGTGTCCTGCAGGTCGAGGCCGATGATCACCTGATGGTCGCTGGCAGCACCGATGCGCTGCAGGCGCGCGTCCTTCAGGTTCTCGCGATCCAGTTCGTGACGGATCTGGTCCAGGTTCGGCGCCTTGGCGAACTTCACCGTCACTACCGTGCCGCCCCTGAAGTCGATCCCGTATTTCAGCCCGCGATGCGCCACCATGGAAATGACCCCGGCGAGCAAAAGGACTCCGGAGCAGGCGATGAAATACCACTTCTTGCCCATCCAGTCAATGTGCGGTTCGTGGAAGAACTCCATCGCCTAACCCCATGTGCTCCCGACGAAATAGACACCGCACGGGAGCCGGAAGTTCCTTTAATTTCTAAATGCTCAGCGCCGCGCCCCGGGCCCGCCTCGTCAGGACGTAATCGAAGATCGCCCGCGACACAAAAACCGAGGGAAACAGGTTCGCCTTCAAGCCGATAGTCAGGGTCACGGCAAACCCCTTGATGGGGCCGGTGCCGAAGGTGAACAGGATCGCCGCCGAAACGACCGTGGTCACGTGGGTATCAATAATGGTGATGAAGGCGTGGTCGAAGCCGCCCGCCACCGCCGCACCCACCGCCTTACCGGCGCGCAATTCCTCACGGATGCGCTCGAAAATCAGCACGTTAGAGTCGACGCCCATGCCCACCGTCAGGATGACGCCCGCGATGCCGGGCAAGGTGAGGGTGCCAGCCGTGGGCATGCCGCCCACAAACGTATACACTAATCCCAGGACCGCCGCGCCCGCCCCGGCATAGGGATGGAACGCCCAGCCCAGCAGCACCCCAACCGCCAACACCGCAAAGAGCCGCAGGTCCACCATCGCCGCGATCAGGATCAACAGGTTGAGCAGCAGGGCCACGTCAGCGTTGATGCCCGCACCCTTGTAGTAGATGAGCATGAAGCCCATCACCGCCAGGAAGCCCACGATGGAGGCCACCACGCCGTGGCGGATGGAGTCGGCGCCCAGCGACGGGCCCACCGTCTCCTCCTGCAGGTAGGAAATGGAAGCCGGCAGCGCGCCCGAACGGAGTACCAGCGCCAAGTCGGCCGTCTGCTTGGGCGTAAATGAGCCGGTAATTTCCCCCCGGTCGCTGATCTGGCTCTGAATGACCGGCGCGGAGACCACGCGGTTGTCGAGCACGATGGCCAGGCGTTTCTGGATGTTGGCGGCGGTAATGCGCGAAAAGCGCGCGGCACCGTCGCGGGTGAGGGTGAAGTTGACGTCGGGCTGGCCGTTATCACCCGTGCCCGGCTCCGCTCCGCTCAGGTCCCGCCCCGTCACCGCCGCAATCTGGTTGACGATGTACCACTCTTCGGCGCCCGCGTTGCCGGGCGACTCGCTCTTCCCCGGCAGCAGCTGCGCATCGGGCGGCAGGATACCTCCGTGGGCCGACAGAGCGGCCTCACGGGAGGAATAAGGGCCGTCCTGGACGATCTTCAACTCCAGCATGGCAGTGGTCTTAATGATGGCCTTGACGCGCGCCGGGTCGTCGACGCCCGGCAGCTCCACCACCAGCTCGTAATCGCCCTGCCCGTACTCCGCGATGGTAGGCTCGGTCACCCCCAGGGCGTCCACGCGCCGGCGGATGGTATCCATGGACTGCTGCAAAGCCTGGTTGCGGATGGTGCCCAGGGCGGAAGTCTTCAGGCTCATGGCGCGGGCGCTGGCGTTGCCCGCCACCGCCGCCAGGTTCCAATCCGGAAACTCTTCGCTGGCGATGGCCTGCACGTCGGACATGCGCGAAGAGGGAATTTTGCTGATCAGCAAGTAGGGAGGGTTCTTGCCTTCCGTCTTCTTCTCGACGTCGGCGGCGATGTTCTTGGCGCGCAGCTCGTCGCGCATGCGCTCCAGGGTCTCGGTGATGGTGATGTTGACGGCATCTTCGACGTGCACCTGCAAAACCAGGTGCGTCCCGCCTTTCAGGTCGAGGCCCAGGTGGATGCGTTCCTTCAGGTTCTGCTTCAGTTGCTGGAAATTCTTAGGAAAACCGATGATGCACAGGGCGGAGGAGAGAACCACCGCCGCGATGAAGATGGCGCGATTTCGAATCTGGGTTTCCATAGACGGAAAGGACGGTTTCGACCGCCTTCCTCCGGCTCCTTACTTCTTGCCGCTCTCTTTCTTGGGGGCAGCTTCCGAACTCTGCAACCCGGTAATGGCGCTGCGCGCCACGTCCAACTGTACCTGCTTGGCGACCTGCAGTTGCACCACGTTGTCGTCGCGGAAGCCAGTTACGGTGCCCAGAACGCCGCCGCTGGTCAAGACCTTGTCCCCGGTTTTCAAATTCGCCAGCATCTCCTTCGTCTTCCGCCGTTGCCGGTTTTGGGGAAGAATGACCAGAAAGTACCAGATGAGGAACAGCGGGGCAAACAGGATGAGGAACTGAAACAGCCCGGATCCCGCTCCCGTATCCGCGGCCAGTACCAGTGAATTGGCGAGTTCGCTGACGATCAAGGTCAGGCTACTGGGCTCAGTCTAAGAATAAGAAATCCCGCTTTGGCAGCGGGAAACTCAAGGTCCGTCCGTTGGGCCTTCCGGATTCGCTGCAGGTGAGTCAGGCAGGCAAGCTTCCCGCACGCACCCCCGCGTAGTACACCGCAAATTTCCCAGACAAAACAGCCTGCCTGATTTTGCGCATAGTGTCAAGGTAAAAGTGCAAGTTGTGATGTGTGGCCAGGATGCCGGCCAGCATTTCTCCCGCCCGAAAGAGATGACGCAGATAGGCGCGCGAATAACGGCGGCAGACCGCGCACGCGCACGCCTCGTCCAACGGCCGCGGGTCGCGGGCGTAGCGGGCGTTCTTGAGCGACAGGCGGCCCTGCGAGGTGAAGACGCTGGCGTTGCGCGCGTGACGGGTGGGCATCACGCAGTCGAACATGTCAACGCCCCGCGCCACCCCTTCCACCAGATCCTCGGGCGTCCCTACCCCCATCAGGTAACGTGGGCGGTCGGCGGGCAGCAGCGACGCCGTCGACTCCACCACGTCGTAGGTCTGCTGCTTCGTCTCCCCCACCGAAAGCCCTCCCAGCGCGTAGCCCGGAAAACCCATCTCCACGATCTCGGAGGCGCTTTCGCGGCGCAGGTCCGGCTCCAGGCCCCCTTGCACGATTCCGAATAGGGCCGGGTTTCGGGGTTCGGGATTCGGGGTTGTGGGCTCGGAACTCTCAGAATTTGAGAATCCCGCACTCTCGGCCCCGCTTCGCTGCTCCTGCAGCTTGAGCCAGTGGTCCTTGGCGCGGCGCGCCCAGCGGCCGGTCAGGCGCACAGCCCGGCGCACGGCAGCGTGGGTGGCCGGGTACTGCACGCACTCGTCGAGCGCCATGATGATGTCGGCGCCCAGCGCCATCTGCACCTCCACGGCGCGCTCGGGCGAAAGCAGGTGGCGCGCGCCGTCCAGGTGGGACTGGAAGATCACCCCGTCCTCGGTCACCCTTCCCAGTCCTTTCAGGCTCATCACCTGGTAGCCGCCGCTGTCGGTGAGGATGGGATGCGGCCAGGACATGAAGCGGTGCAGCCCCCCCAGCTCCGCAATCGCCTCGTGCCCGGGACGCAGAAAGAGATGATAGGTGTTGGCGAGCAGGATCTGGACGCCCAGTTCCTCCAACACGTCCTGCGCCATGCCTTTGACGGTGGCTGCCGTTCCGACCGGCATGAAGATGGGAGTTTCGACTTCCCCGTGCGCGGTGTGCAGGCGCCCCGCCCGCGCGCGCGTCGAGGTGTCTTGCGCTTCGATGGTGAACTTCAACGCTCCGTGCCTCTCCCTGGCCGGGTCCCTACCGGGCCACGCCCGCAACAGGCGAGCCCGCCGGCCTTTGGCGGACGCCTAGAACAACGCTGCGAATCCCACCTTGACGATCACCCAGACCACCCAAAGGCTGACCCACATCACCATTATTTTTCCGGTGCTCACCTTGCGGTTGGTGGCGGCGGAAAACCCGATCGCCAGCAGGATCAAGGACCAGAGAGTGAACAGGTCAAGGGAGCTGGCCAGCGACATTACCACCTTGGAGGTGGTCAGGGGATTCAAAAAGAATCCGGGATTGCTGGGGATGAAGCCTTGCACGTTGAAGTGCTCCGGGTCGCTGAAAAAAATCATCGCCAGGCCCATGGCGTATTCCAGCACGTGCACCAATCCCGCGTAGCAGGTGATCGAGAAGGCCTTCAGAAAACTCACCTGCGCGCCGAAGATGACGTTGACGATGAGCAGGCCGAGGCCCGCCAGGATGAGCAGCACGATGGGCATGCCCAGCACTCCAGCCACGTGGGCGATGGCGCCCTGGATGGTGACGGCGCGCTGGAATTGTTCCGGGGTGATATTGCTCTGGCCCCGCTCTTCGAGCGCGATGCGCAGCAGGCGCGCCATGCCGATGTGCGCCATCAACGTTTCGGTGACGGTCACCGAGCAAACCACCAGAAAAATCAGCGGAGCCCAAAAATCCGGCCGGCGCGACACGTCGGCAAAGGTCTCACCCGGCGAAACGATGACCCCGACGAATCGCCCCAAGAACGACATGCGCGGCGGCTCGGCGCCGGCAGCTGTCTCCCTGGCTGGAAGTCCCATATCTTCCTCCTTCGGCCGCCCCGCGCTCCCGCCTTGCTGAAGCCGGCGGCCCGATGGTGGGCAAGATATCAGGCTGCGCTCCCGGGAGCAAGCCGTCGCCGCTGCGCTGAGTGGAATGTGCTAAAGCGGTAGGAAGACGGAGCGCTACTGCGCCCGCCAGATCCGGACGGTGTTGTCCTTGCTGCCCGAGGCGAGAAGCTTGCCATCGGGGCTGAAGGCCAGGGCGTCGACGGTCGCGGAGTGGCCGCGCAGGGTGCCGAGCTTCTTGCCCGTGGCCACGTCCCACAGCAGGATGGTTTTGTCGGCGCTCCCGGAGGCGAGCACGCGGCCGTCGGGGGTGAAGGCGACGGCGTCCACCGCGTCGCTGTGGCCGGCCAGGGCGCGGACCTCTTTGCCCGTCTCCACGTCCCAGAGCCGGACGGTGTTGTCCCAGCTTCCCGAGGCGAGGAGCTTGCTGTCGGGGCTGAAGGCCACCGACCAGACGGCCCGGCTGTGGCCTTGCAGAGTATGCACGACCTTCCCCAGGCCCACACTCCACACCCGAATCGTCCTGTCCTCGCCCGCCGAGGCGAACAAAGCGCCGTTGGGACTGAAGGCCACCGAGTAGATTCTGCCGCCGCGAGAAGGCAAGGTACGGAGGCGGCGTCCCGAATCAGCTTCCCACAAGCTCACGCGGTTGTCCGCGCCGCCGGAAGCGAGCAGGGCGCCGTTAGGGCTGAAAGCCACGCACCAGATGGGCTCCGAACTGTGCAGGGTGCGCACAAGCCGCCCGGACGCCGTATCCCAAAGGCGAATGGTCCCGTCCTGGCTGGCCGAGGCGAGGAGCTTGCTGTTGGGGCTGAAAGCCACGCCGCGCACCGCGTTGCTGTGCCCGCGCAAGCTGTGCACCAAGCTGCCGGTTTCGGCGTTCCAGAGCTTGACGGTGCGGTCGGCGCTGGCCGAGGCCAGCAGGCGGCCGTCGGGACTGAAGGCGAGGGCGCGCACCCAGCCGTCGTGCCCCTTGAGCGTCCGTTCGAAGACGTAGTGGGGCAAAGGCTTGGGCTTGGGAGGCGGCGGAGGCGCGGCCGAAGCCATCTGCGCGGTTGCTTCCGTGGTCTTGCCAGCGTTCACGACGACTTCCTGCGTGTATTCCTTGTAGCCGCTCAGGTTGACGCGCAGGCGGTGAGCGCCCGGCGGCACGCGGGGCAGCCGCAACAGCCCCTCGGCGCTCGAAAGGCCCTGCGGGGCGTCGTCGAGGTAAACCTGCGCGTGGCCGGGGTTGGTGTGGACGACCAGCTCTCCGGGAGCCTCCGGCAGGACGACAGTGATCCGGGTCGTCTCCCCCGGCTTCAATTGCACCGCCCGGAAACGATTCCGGTAGCCTTCCAGACTCAGCAGCAGGCGGTGCATGCCGGGACTCAGATTCGTGACTTCATAGCTCCCTGAATTGCCCGGCGCGGTGCTTCCCACCGCCACGCCATCCACGTACACCTGCGCGCCGCCAGGCTGCGTTTGCACCACCAGCAAGGGAGGCGGGGGAGCAGCCGGCTCGGTAGGGGCGGCAGGTTTGGGAGCGGCGGGTTTGGGAGCAGCGGGCTCGGGCTTGGGAGCCGGAGGAGGCGTGGGAGCGGGCTTGGGCGCCAGCTCGCGCAGCGTCTGAATCAACTGGTCGGTGGCGCCTACGTCGCGCAGCAGGCGCTCGTTCTCGGGAGTCATCTCAAACGAGATGCCGAACTCGTGCGCCAAGTCGGCGACACGCTCCGGCGCCACGTCATTGGTGAGCAGCCCGATGACTTCCTTTTCGCTCATGGGCTGGCGGGACTGCGGCAAGGCGGCCGAGCGCAACGGCAGGCACACGGCGAAGACCATCACCAGCAACAACAGGTTGCGACCAGGTTGTCTCATCGGAGCTGCTCAGGCAGAACGGTTTTTTTATACCCCTGCTGGAGGCCAGCGTCAAGCGATTGCGGCAATTCTGGCGCGCCCCCCGCAGCGCCCTCCCGTCATGCTGAGATGGCGCCCGGCGTTGCAAATGGTTAGAATAGCGAGGGGCTGATTCCACACTCGAGGCTCTGGCCGGACCTTGGGCCGAATGACGCGCGCCCCAAGACCGCCGGCAGGTCCAGACCCGCTCTATTTCGGAGAACCCATGAATCGCAAGAATCCCAACGTTGACGCGTGGCTCCGCCAAGGCCCGCGCTGGGAAAAAGAAACGAAGAAACTGCGCGCCATCGCGCTCGGCTGCGGGCTGACTGAAGAGTGGAAGTGGCGCCAGCCGTCCTACACGTTCGAGAAGAGGATCGTGGTGCTCATCACCGGGTTCAAGGAATACTGCGCGCTGGCGTTCTTCAAGGGCGCCTTGCTAAAAGACGCGCGTCGCCTCCTCGTCAAACCGGGCGAGAATTGCCAGGCCATCCGCCAGATGCGCTTCACCGGGGTTCGCCAAATCACCGCCATGGAACCCCTCGTGAAGGCTTATCTTCGTGAAGCCATTGGGGTGCAGAAGGCCGGCTTGAAGGTGAAAAAAAATACCGTTCTCATCCTTCCGGAAGAATTGCAGCGCAAATTTCGCAAGATGCCCGCCTTGAAGAAGGCTTTCGGCGCGCTGACGCTGGGACGCCAACGGGCCTACGTCCTCCATATTTCCGCAGCCAAACAATCCGCAACCCGCGCCTCGAGGATTGAAAAGCACACGCAACGCATTTTGCAGGGCAAAGGAATGTACGATTAAGGCGCGCGTCAGTCGCGGCCGTACTGGGCGAGCAATTGCCGGAGGCGCTCGATGGGGAGGGCGTAGGCCGCGTGGCCGTCGCGGCCGTGCACGGTCGTGGCGCGGAGCAGCGAATTGTCAATCGCCTCTTCGGTCGCGTCGATGACCGCTTCGAACAGCGGCGAGAGCGCCGCTTCGTTCAGGCGCGTGAGCGAGGGCAGCAGGCGCGCGCCGGCGGGAATCGCGTTCGTGGTTGAAAACGCGATGACGTAATCGCCGCTGCCGTTGCTGCCCGTGGCGCCCGAGCGGGCCATACCGAAGATCGCCCGCTTGGCGAGGCGATGAAGCTGCCGCGAGGTGAGCGGAGCGTCGGTCGCGACGACAATCATGCACGAGCCCTTGTCGCGCTGCGGCGGCGCGCCGGGCGGCTGCAAGTGGCGCCAGACGGGGACCCCGGCCATCGCCAGCCGGCCGCCGAAATTGGTCTGCACCAGCACGCCCACCGTGTAGCCGCCGTCGGAGGCGGGCAGGCGGCGCGAGCTCGTGCCGATGCCGCCTTTCCAGCCAAACGCCATCGTGCCCTCTCCGGCGCCCACCGAGCCTTCCTCGACCGGGCCGCCGCGGGCGTTGGCGAGCGCCCGCACAACATCAGCGGCGTGGACGTGGCGGCCGCGAATGTCGTTCAACCAACCGTCGTTGGTTTCCCCCACCACAGGATTGATCGAGCGGACGTTCTGATTCCCGGGCAGCGCCAGCTCCCAATCCATCAGCGCCGCGGCGGCGTCCCAGACGCTCAAGGTATTGGTGAGCACGATGGGCGTCTCGATCTGGCCGAGCTCGTTCACCTGCGTCGAGCCCACCAGCTTGCCGAACGCGTTGGCCACGTAGACCGACGCGGCCACCTTGTTCTGGAACATGTTTCCCGCGTGAGGAAGAATCGCCGTGACGCCGGTGCGGACGTCGTCGCCGCGCACCAGAGTCACCTGGCCGACTTCCACGCCCTTCACGTCCGTAATGGCGTTGAGCGGGCCGGGGGAATAGGGCCCGGGATGAATGCCCAAATCGCGGGCGCGCGGCCGGGCGGCGGAATCGGCACCGGAGGCGGAGGACTGCGGCGCCCCGGCCCAGGCCGCCGGCAAGCACACGGCAAGAAGCATCACCACCAACGCCGGAAGTCTGCGCGTGCTTGTTCGCATCGGAGAAACGCGCTTCTTATACCGCCCCGAAGTGCCGGCGTCAAGCGAGGGCAGTGGCCGCAGGGACGCCGAAGGCGTCCAAGACTGATAGCCGGGAGCGCCGCCCCCGGAAACGGAGCGATGTTGGCAATGGTCCGGAAGAACGATTACTCGCGCAGGGTGGCGTCGAGGAAGGCCTTGAGCTTGCGGCTGCGCGAGGGGTGGCGGAGCTTGCGCAGCGCCTTGGCCTCGATCTGGCGGATGCGCTCGCGGGTGACGGCGAAGCTCTGGCCGACTTCCTCAAGGGTGTGCTCGCTGCCGTCGTCCAGCCCGAAGCGCATCTTGATGACCTTCTCCTCGCGCGGGGTGAGGGTCTTGAGCACCGCTTCGGTCTGCTCCTTCAAATTGATGTTGATCACCGCCTCGGCGGGGGAGATCACGCCGCGGTCCTCGATGAAATCTCCCAGGTGCGAATCTTCCTCTTCGCCGATGGGAGTTTCGAGCGAGATGGGCTCCTGGGCGATCTTCAGCACCTTGCGCACCTTGACGACCGGGATGTCCATGCGCTTGGCAATCTCTTCCGAGGTAGGCTCGCGGCCGTACTCCTGCACCAGCTGGCGCGAGGTGCGGATGAGCTTGTTGATGGTCTCGATCATGTGCACGGGGATGCGGATGGTGCGCGCCTGGTCGGCGATGGCGCGGGTGATGGCCTGGCGGATCCACCAGGTGGCGTAAGTCGAAAACTTGTAGCCGCGCCGGTACTCGAACTTGTCCACCGCCTTCATCAGCCCGATGTTGCCTTCCTGGATCAGGTCGAGGAACTGCAAGCCGCGGTTGGTGTATTTCTTGGCGATGGAGACGACCAGGCGCAGGTTGGCCTCGATCAGCTCGCGCTTGGCGGCCTCGGCTTCCAGCTCGCCGCTGATGATGGTCTGGAAGGTGCGGCGCAGCTCGATGGCGGTGGCTTGCGAGGATTCCTCGATCTGCGCCAGGCGGGCGCGATGCTGGCGCAATTCCTTGCGCAGGTCCTTGTGGCCGTTGCCGCGCGCGTTGTCCAGGCGCTTCTCCAGGCGGTTCACTTCGCGCTCGAGGGGGCGCAACTCCTCGACCGCCGTGCGGATCTTCTCGATCAGCCGCTTGCGCTCCACGTGCGTGAACTCGATGGCGCGGAACATCTCCGAGATCAGGATGCGGTGGCGGGCCACGGCGAACGAGTAGCGGCGGAAATCGCGCGGGCGCTTGCGGCGCGAGATCTTGTCGCGGCGCGTCTTGAGCTGCAGCAGGCGCTTGTTGAGCCGCTCCATCTCGTTGGCGGCGGCGATCACCTCGTGCAGGCGCTCGATCACCTTGTCTTCGGTCAGCTCGTCGTCGTTGAAGACCACCACTTCCTTGATGGAGCGCCGGCCCTTGGCCAGCTCCTCGCGCAGCGCGAACATCTCCTGGATGACGATGGGGGAGCGCGACAGGGCCTTGAGTACGTTCAGCTGCCCGCGCTCGATGCGCTTGGCAATCTCCACTTCCCCTTCACGGGTGAGCAGAGGCACCGTCCCCATCTCGCGCAGATACATGCGCACCGGGTCGTTGGTCTTGTCCAGGGCGCCGGGCGTCAGGTCCAGCTCCACGTCCTCGTTCGCTTCCGCCTTCTCCTCGGTCTTCTCTCCCGCCGCCTTTTCGGTGGGCTTGGCCTTGGGCGAGTCCAGAACCTCGATGCCGGCGTTGTCGAATACGGAGAGCAAATCGTCCAGGTCTTCGGCGGAGTGCACGTCGGAAGGCAGCAGGTCATTCACCTCGTCGTAGAGGAGATAACCCTTCTCCTTGCCCAGGGTGATGAGCTTGTTTACCTGATCAAACTTTTCGTCGAACGCCAACGCTTAAGCCTCCCGCGGTGTTAGATGGGCAAAGGCATCTTGAGGGAGTCAAAAATAGAGTAGCGACACCACACCCCCGTCGAGTGGTGCCGCGTCGGACCGACTGAAGCATAATCTACAGAGGACAGTATTCTCCCGCTTCCTCCAGTACTTAGATGTCATTCTACCCCATGTCGGTTACTTTCGTCGGGAGAATTTCCAGAGCCGGTTCCAGAATACGCTATAACCCGTGCTCAATCAAGAGGTTGCTGGAAGGTTCGCTTGCCCGCCGAACGGACATTAAGGCGCTATGTCCGCGCAAGGGCTCGCGCGCGGCAACGGGTCGAGCGGACCACCGACCGGAAGCTTCGGGTCCTCGTGCCAACGGCTGTTGGTCTGGAGGCCGGCGCTACGGCGAGCCCACGCTATGACGC
>JBJKQV010000076.1:0-2946 GCA_046704985.1 Terriglobia bacterium | reverse complement strand
ACCTCAACAAGAAGAAGTCCACCGCGACCGAAACCACCGCGGCGCTGCAGAAGCACTAGGCTCCAAGGAAACCCAGAACCATCCGAGCTCGGCCGCCGCGGGGGCCAACCGCTTCAGAAAAGCGGCGCCGCTATGCGATTTGAAGCGGCCGACGCCCCTGTGGCCGATTTCCGACAGCACCATGCCTCTCACCTTCGTCAGCGCAAATAATCTCCGCCACTGGCGGCTCCTGTGTCGCCCCTACAATGCAGCCGTGTTCCAAGCGGGCGCTTATCGCAACGGTATGCGATAGATGTTGCGGTGAGTCGACTTCTTGAGAAGCGCGTAGGTCAACCCATGAGGTCCGGGGATGTACTGCCCATCCATGGTTCTGGGGTGGTCCGCCTTGATCTGCGCGATCGTCTGGAACCCTCCCGGCGGAATCTCGGGCAGGTCCTCTCCGCGCTTCAGGGGCAGCACGTAGGATTCATAGGAGCTCCCATTCAACGACGCGCCAAGAACGAACGTGCGTCCGTCCGGGCTCCAGGAGACTTCGCACAGCCCGCAAACCAGAATGGCACGCCCATCCTTGGGGTGGATCGCGATGATTCCGAATTTGCCTGGATCGCTGGAGAGCTGCCCCCAGGCCAAGACCCACTTCCCATCCGGGGAAATGCCGTTCAACTCGTTCACCCGGGGATAATTCACCTGCTCGCGGGTTCCATCCGGCCGGTAGCGATAGAGAAAATTCTGATTTCCCTCATGGGATCGAAAGTAGATGATACCCTGGGTGCCGAACAGCGGCTGGTCCGCTTCGTCTTCGAACAACCGTCGCGGGGGGACCGAACGGTCCACCGGGGCCACCCAAACGTGGGGATGGTAAGCGGAGTCATACGTGGCGTATACCACCTGGTCGCTGTCCGGCGCGAGACTGTAGCTGGACATCCGCACACCGGGAACTACCGACTCCAACTGGCCATTTTGCAGATCAGCCGAATAGAGCTGCCCGTTGGTAAATCCCATCGCGGCTTCGCCGTAGTTCAGCACCATGAAGAAGAGATGCTTGCCATCCCGCGAGAATTGCGGGGAAGAAGCGAATCCTTCCGACGAAATCTGTCGCTCTCCATTGTCGTCGTGGAACCAGAGCGTGCTCTCGTTGGCTCCGGCGGCGGTGATCAATGAATTCGTGCTGCCGTCGACGGCAATGCCTTCCTGTTCCGTAGGACCAAAGGTGATTTGTTCCGGTCGCCCGTCGGGGTAGGCCTGGCGCCAGAGGTGAAAGCCGTTGCCGGCATTTGCGGTGAAGTACATCCACTGACCATCCGGCGACCAGGCAACCTCGGTGCAGGCCCCTTTCGATGGCCCCACCCGTCGTCCGGGATTTGACCCGGAGAACGGCACCAGCCGGCACGGCTCCCAGCCGTTGTTGTCCATCTCCGCCAAGAGCACGTTGCGCCCGTCGGGAGACAGCGCGGAGTGATGCGCCATCCCACGCATGGTGGGTGGAACATAGATGTCTCGCTCGTGCCCCCGGCTCAGGTCGGCCGTCACGAGGGCCATGTGTGCACCCGATTTGATCTCGGAGAACAGTAGTTGATGGTTTCCAAAAAAAGTCGTTCCGGAGGCGTTCGGCATCAGCAACTGCGGCTCTCCTCCCAAGGCCGGAACGACATAGGTGTTCCAGCCAAACTTGGGGCTAACACCGGTGTAGATGATCTCGGTGCCATCGGGAGTAAAGGCAGGCGAGTCCTTGAGCAGATCATCGTGGGTCAACTGCTTCGCTTGACCATTGGGAAGCAGCTTCACGTAGATCTGACCGCGCGTTATGAACGTACTGCTGCCGCGCACGAAAGCGAGCATGTGGCCGTCCGGCGACAGGGCGGGCTGGCTCACCGCATCGGCAAAATCGGTCAGCTGCACCCACTGCAAGCTGGCCTTCAGAGCGCCTCCCTTCGCTCTTGCATGCCAGAACCAGGGGATGAGGCCCAAAACAAGCACGGCGGCGCTTGCGACGACGAGCCGGAGCCCGGGTCGCGTCTTTGCCGGCCGCGGCGCCTCTAGCGCCGGCGCGACCCGGGTAGAGGAGTTGCTGTCCCGCTTCATCCGCTTGAGATCCGCCTTGAGCTCAGCGGCGGTCTGATAGCGGAGCTCTCGGTCCTTCTCGAGCGCTTTCAGGATGATGCGCTCCAGCTCGGGCGGTATCTCCGGGTTGAGGCGGGTCGGGGCCACCGGGTCGCGATTGAGAATCGCGTCAAAGATCGTGGCCGTGCTGGTGCCGCCAAACGGAAGCGCGCCGGTCGTCATCTCGTAGATCACCGCGCCCAGGCTGAACAGGTCACTCCGCGCGTCCACTTCTTGCGCCCGTGCCTGCTCCGGCGACATGTAGACCACCGTGCCCACGGTCGAGCCCGGACTGGTAAGCAGATCGTCAGCGGTGGTGGCCATGCCGATCGACGCCCCGATGCCGGCGCGTAGCGGAGCCTGCTTGGCCAAGCCGAAATCCAGCACTTTTGCCTCGCCGCGCTCCGTGAGAAACAAATTGGCGGGCTTGATATCGCGGTGCACAATGCCGTGCGCGTGGGCGGTATCCAGCGCATCGGCCACTTGTATGGCGAACTCGACGGCCGTGTCAATCGGCAGCCGGCCGGCGGCGATTCTCTGCTTCAAGCTTTGACCGTGCAACCGCTCCAACACGATGAAGGGTCGGCCTTCATGCTCGCCCAGGTCGTGAACCGTGCAGACGTGGGGGTGATTGAGAGCGCTGGCGGCGCGAGCCTCCCGTTGCAACCGCTCGAGCGCCTGGGCGTTTCCGCGCATCTCATCCGGTAGGAACTTCAGCGCTACCCTGCGGCCCAGGCGTGTATCTTTGGCTTCGTAGACCACGCCCATGCCCCCGCTACCGAGCTCACGCACGATTTGGTAATGCGAGATGGTCTGCCCAATCATGGTGCTTTGCAGGCTAGGCCC
>JBJKQV010000075.1:0-4257 GCA_046704985.1 Terriglobia bacterium | reverse complement strand
CTGGGCTGCGTGGCGCAGCAGGAAGGCGAAGAAATTTTCGAGCGCGCGCCGCAGGTCAGCCTGGTGTGCGGCTCGGCGAGCTACGCCCGCCTGCCGGAGCTCCTGGCCGAAATGGAATCCGGCCGGCAGCGCGTCAGCGGGCTGTCGCTTGAAACGGACGAGTGCTTTGAAACCGATCTAACGCGCCGCGACAAACCTTTCAGCGCCTACCTGACCATCATCGAGGGCTGCGACCAGCGGTGCGCCTTCTGCGTGGTGCCGCGCACACGCGGCCCGCAGCGCTGCCGCTCGAGCGCCGCGATTCTGGAAGAGTGCCGGCGCCTGGCGGGCGAAGGTTTTGGCGAGATTCAGCTGCTGGGCCAGATCGTCAACGCCTGGCGCGACCCGGCGCCCGCCGGACTGAGCTTTGCGGAATTGTTGGGACGAGTGGCGGAAATCTCCGGGGTGAGCCGCGTGCGGTTTACGACGTCCCACCCGCGCTACTTTACCCCCGAAATCGTGCAGGCCATCGACGAGCACCCGGCGCTCTGCGAGCAGATTCACCTGCCCGTGCAATCGGGTTCGGACGCGGTGCTGGAACGCATGGGACGACACACCACGCGCGCCGATTACCTGGAAAAAATCCGTTGCATCCGCAACGCCAGGCGTGCTATTAGCATTTCGACGGACCTCATCGTGGGTTTTTGCGGTGAAACCGAGCGGGATTTCGAAGCGACTCTTTCCCTGTTGCAGGCTGTCGAATACAGTCAGGTTTTTGCGTTCAAGTACTCACCTCGTCCCATGACGCGCGCGGGCGCCTGGACCGACTCGGTGCCCGAGGAAGAAAAGGCGAGGCGCTTGCACGAACTTCAGGAACGGCAGCGGGAGATTCAGTTGCGCAACCATCGTGCCCTGGTCGGGGGCGCGGTCGAGGTGCTGGTGGAGAACTATCAACCGCGCCTCGGACAGGCGGTGGGCCGCACGCGCTCGAACCTCACGGTGAACTTTCCCGGCTCGCCCGCCGACCTGGGACGAACCCTGAACGTGCGTGTGGTTTCGGCAGGAGCTTACAGCCTGGTCGGCGAACGGGTCGCGGAACCCCTCGCCGCCGGACCAACGTCAACCGGAACTTCTATCACCGGCAGCCCGGCCCCTGGCACGACCCCGGGCGAAGGGAGGGTCTGATGGAAGTGGAAATGAAAATCCGCGGTCTGATGATGGATCCGGTCACGAACATGCCCATCGTCATTTTGAAGGATGTGGGAGGGCCGTCGGTGCTGCCCATCTGGGTGGGGATTTACGAAGCCAACGCCATCGCCCTGGAAATCGAGAAAGTCTCAACCCCGCGTCCTATGACCCACGACCTGATCAAGAACCTGCTCCTGGGGCTGGAGACGCGCGTACACCGGGTGGTGGTCAGTGACCTGCGCGACGACACTTTTTACGCGGTCATCTGGCTGGAGCGGGGAGGGCAGGTGATTTCCGTCGACTCGCGGCCTTCCGACGCCCTGGCCCTGGCCTTGCGCGTGGACTGCCCGATTTTTGTCGAAGAGGACGTGCTGAAGCATTCCAAGGTCGCCACCACCGCCAGCGACAAGGCTTCCAACGAAGAACTGAAGCAGTGGCTCGAGAATCTGAACGACGAGGACATGGGGCGTTACAAAATGTGAGCGCAGGGCGGTCCGTCCGTTGACGGGCCGGGCCGCGCACAATTCACCCGTCGCCTGACGGGCCCGGGCGGAGCACCGATTGGCCACGGTCATCGCGATCGCTAATCAAAAGGGCGGGGTCGGCAAGACCACCACGGCCGTCAATCTCGCTGCCGCTTTTGCGCAAAAAAAGAAGCGCACCCTGCTCATCGATCTCGACCCCCAGGCCAACAGCACCCTTACCTTCTTTCCCCTGGACGAGGTGCAGCACTCGATTTACGACGTGCTCGCCGACCATCAGCTCAACCTGGGCGAAATCGTCAAGCCCACCAAGTGCGCCAACCTCTGCCTGGCGCCGTCCAAGATCGCCCTCGCCAAGCTGGAAGCCACACTGGTGGGGCAATTCGACGCGCCTTACCGGCTGAAGGACGCGCTGACGCCGGTGCGCAAGGATTTTGACCTGATTCTGATCGACACGCCGCCCACCCTGGGCATCATGACCGTGAACGCCCTGGTGGCGGCGACCCACCTGCTGGTGCCCATCCAGGCCGCCTACTACGCCCTGGAAGGCACCGACGACCTGCTCGAGACCCTGGAGCGCATCCGCTCGCGCCCCAACCCGGATCTCGAGCTGCTGGGCATCGTACTGACCCTGTTCGACAAGCGCACCAACCTCTGCCGCGACATTCACAAGCAGATCGTGGGGGTTTTCGGGCCCAAGGTTTTCAAGACCCTGATCGGCAAGAACGTGCGGCTGGAAGAGAGCCCGGCTTACAAAGAGACGATTTTCAGCTATGCCCCGGATTCTTCGGGCGCGGAAGAATACGCCAAGCTGGCGCGGGAGGTACTCCATCGTGTCACCGCATAGACGCACCGGTTTGCCGCTGACCGTCAAGATGCGGCACAACGCTCATTACGTGGAGGAGATCGTGGCGCGCTCGGGGGCGGCCATCGGGCGCATGATCCCCGTCGAGCAGTTGGTGCCCAACGCCGATCAGCCGCGCAAGGACCGGGGCGAGATGCGCGGACTTATCGAGTCGGTGCGCGAGAAGGGCGTGCTCGAGCCCCTGCTGGTGCGCTACCTGGCGGAGTCGGAGAAGTACATGATCATTTCCGGCGAGCGGCGCTACCACGCGGCGCGCTCCGCCGGATTGCGCGAAGTGCCCTGCATCGAGAAGGACGCCGACGACGCCGAAACCCTGGAGATCGCCCTCATCGAGAACCTGCAGCGCAAGGACCTGAGCCCCTTCGAGGAAGCGGACGGCATCCAGTCGCTGGGCGACCGCTTCGCGCTCACCCACGAGGACATCGCGCACAAGCTGGGCCGCGGGCGCAGCTCGGTGACCGAATCGCTCAGCCTGCGCAACATCCCCGACCCCGTCAAGGCGCTTTGCGTCGAGAAGGGCGTGCTCTCCAAGTCGCAGCTCCTGCAGGTGGCGCGCCAGCCGAGCGAGGCGAAGATGCGCGACCTGGTGCGGCGCTTCGCGCTGGGCATGCTCAACCGCGAGCAGGCCCGCCAGGAACGCCAGCCCGAGCGCAAGCCGCGCCCGGCGGTCTTCCGCTTTGTGCCGCCCGCCAAGGAATTCAAGCTGGTGGTAAAGTTCCGGCGCTCGAACGTGGAGCGCGCCGAGATTCTGGCGGCGCTGCGCCGCGCCATCGAGATGCTGGAATCCGAGGCCTGATTTTCCCCTTGCCCGATCAGCCTGAAAACCCGCCCGCGCGCCAGCCCGCTCCTTTGGGCCCGGCGCAGGTGGAGGCCCTCGAGCGGCTGTCCAAAGCCGGGTTCGGGTTTGTGAGCTTCCCGCTCCTGGAACGCTACCCGGCGGTCGAGAGAAACGGCTTCGCCGCCCTGCTCGATCCATCCGGCGGGCGCCTGCAGATTTTCGGCCAGCCCGGCTACCGCATGGGCGGCGCCTTGGGCGTGCTCGTCGAGCGGGAAGGGAAGAAGCTTTTCGTCTTCAAAGAGCAGTCGGTGGAAGCGACGCCGGAGCTGCTGGAAGCCTTCGGGCGCTTCCGGCGGGAGCTCGAGGAATTGCTGGCGCCGCAAGCGTGACCGTAGTGCGGGCCGTGCTGCCCCAAAGGGCAGCGCTACGCTATCAACGGCCGCGTTACGCCTTTTGCTTCCGGAAATCTTGTTTCACGGAAAGGGAACTAATCCAAGTGGCAGAAACATTGGACGTCATTATCATCGGCGCCGGGCCCACGGGCCTGGCGTGCGCGATCGAAGCGCATCGTGAAAAGCTCAACTACCTGGTTCTGGAAAAAGGCTGTCTGGTCAATTCGCTCTTCCACTATCCGGTCAACATGACCTTTTTCACCAACCGCGAGCGATTGGAAATCGGCGAGGTGCCGTTCTCGAGCATCAACGTCAAGCCCACGCGCGCCGAGGCGTTGGAATACTACCGCCGCGTGACCGACCACTACCAACTGCAGGTTTGTTACGAAGAGACGGTGACGGCCATCCGGCGCGAGGGCCGGGGCTTCAGCGTCGCGGCGCAAGCGTCCGACGGGCGAAAGGAAACATACGCGGCGCGCAGCGTGGTGGTGGCCACCGGCTACTACGATCGCCCCAACCTGATGAAGATTCCCGGCGAGAACCTTTCCAAGGTCTCGCACTACGCGACGGAAG
>JBJKQV010000074.1:0-2571 GCA_046704985.1 Terriglobia bacterium | reverse complement strand
GTCCAGTACCGCACCGAAACCACCTTCCCCACCGGGACCCTGGCGGTCAACCTGGCGGGGTGTTTTCTGCTGGGGGGCGTGGGGGAATTCGCCCTTCAACACCTGGTGATTCCCGCCGACTGGCGTGTCGCCATCACCATCGGGTTTTTCGGCGCCTTCACCACCTTCTCCAGCTTCAGTTGGGAGACCGTGCAGATGCTTCAGGACGGTGAGTGGGGGCGCGCGGCGCTTTATTTGGGCATCAGCGTGGTCGGCGGGCTGCTTCTGGCTCTGGCCGGCATCCGCCTGGCCGAAAAGTTCTAGGAGGCGCGGTGGAACACGAAAAGTTCGAAGGCGAGCGCACCTTGATGCGCATCCACATCGGCGAGTCGGACCGCTGGCACGGCAAGCCGACTTACGAGGCGCTGCTGGAGTTATTCCGCCACGAGGGCTTTTACGGCGCCACGGTGCTGCGCGGCGTGGGCGGGTACGGCTCGGCCAGCCGCCTGCACAGCACCAAGGTTCTGCGCCTCACCCAGGACTTGCCCATCGTCGTGGAAGTGGTCGAATACGGAGAAAAGATCGAAAAGATCCTGCCCCGTGTGGACGAGATGGTGGGCGGCGGGCTGATCACCCTGGAAAAAGTGCGGGTGATTCTCTACCGCGCCAAGAACCATCAGGGACATTAAGACGGCGGAAGAGAGGCCGGGCGGGCTATGCCTCCAGCCGACAAACTCGCGGCCCTGCGCGCCGAAATGAGCGCTCATCATCGCCGGGTGATTGCGGTGCGCCTGCGCGTTCTGGAGAATTACTGCCGCACCCTCCTGGACCTCTTCACACCCCTCAAGGCCCACCTGACGCGCCGCAAGCCCCTGCCCGCGGAACACGCGGAAGAGATCCGGCGGCGGGTGGACGATCTGGTGGAGCGCATCGCGCGCATGCACCGCGAGCTGAACCTGGAACCCGCGCAGGTGGACGCGCGGCGCCAAGCTTCAGCGCTCGTCTCCTCGATGGGCGTGGACCTGGAAGAATTGCGCCCCCGCTACCTGAAAGGCTATGGGGAAGTGCCCCCGTCTCTGGCAGAATACCTGGACGAGCAAATCGGCGATTGCCTGGATTGCGTCGCGCGCCTCCACCGGGCGCTGGACGATGCGGGCAAGTAGCGCCGGGACGGCGGCTCCCCGGAAGCGGGCATGAGCGACTCAGATACCCAAACCAACCCGCCCCCCGCGCGCTGGCTCAACCGCAACGTGCTGGGCATGGGCGTGACTAGCCTTCTAGCCGACGCGGGCTACGAGATGGCCAACGCCGTGCTCCCCGGCTTTCTGGAGGTCATCGGGGTCTCGGCGGCGGCGCTGGGGGCCATCGAGGGCGTCGCCGACGCGCTTTCGGCCTTCGTCAAGCTGGGCGTGGGCTGGTCCTCGGACCGCCTGGGGCATCGCAAGCCGCTCACCGTCACCGGTTACTTTCTCACCGGCGTTGCCAAAGCGCTCTTCGCCTTCGCGCAAGGCTGGCCGCTGATTCTGGCAGGGCGACTGATCGGCTGGACGGGCAAGGGCGTGCGCGGGCCGCTGCGCGACGCGCTGCTCACCGAATCGGTTCCCGCCTCGGCGCGCGGCAAGGCTTTCGGGTTTCACCGCGCCGGCGACACCCTGGGCGCCATCCTCGGCCCGCTCATCGGTGTGGGCCTGCTCGCCTGGCTGCTCCCCCACGCCGCCCACCCCGACGCGCCCTTTCGCACCGTCTTCCTCTGTACGCTGATTCCCGGGCTGGGATCGGGGTTCGCCTTCGCCCTGCTGGTGCGCGAGAAGCGCCGCGGGCCTTCGCCGGCGCGCTTCTGGACCGCCCTGCGCACCCTGCCTAAACCCTTCTGGAAATTCCTGGCGGGCGTGGGGCTGTTCGGCATGGGCGACTTTGCCCCCACGCTGATGATTCTGGCCGCCACGCAGCTTCTGGCGCCCGCGCACTCGCTGGCGCGCGCCGCGGAGCTCGCCGCGCTCCTCTACGTCGTGCACAACGTCTTCTACGCCGCCACCGCCTACCCGGTAGGCGCGCTCTCGGACCGCTGGGGACGCCGCGGCCTGCTGGCCCTCGGGTATCTGGCCGGCGCCGGGACCGCGGCGGGATTTTTCGCCGCCTTCCGCTGGCACCTGGCGACGGCGCCTTTCCTGTTGGCGCTGTTTGCCCTGGGAGGAATCTACGTCGCCTTCGAGGACGCGCTGGAGCGCGCCTCGACCGCCGACCTGACCCCGGAGGAAGCGCGCGGCACGGCTTTCGGCGTCACCGCCGCCGTCAACGGCGTGGGCGACCTGGTGGCCAGCACCATGGTGGGCGTGCTGTGGACCGTGGTTTCGCCCGCCGCGGCGTTCGGCACCGCGGGTGTGCTGATGCTCTGCGGAGCAGTGGCCATCTACAGCCTGCGGTAGGAAAGCGCCAAAAATGCGATGACCCGCTTTTGCCCATCCTGTTGGAGCGAAGTTCCGGCGGGAAATGTCTGCCCCGGGTGCGGCGCCGATCTGCGCGCCTGGGACCGCGCCTCCTACGACCAGAAACTGATTCGCGCCCTCGGCCACCCCGAGCCCAGCGTCCCGC
>JBJKQV010000073.1:0-2853 GCA_046704985.1 Terriglobia bacterium | reverse complement strand
CTTGCCTTCCTGGGCAAGGTCCGAAACAAACCTGGCGCCTTCCTTGAACTGTTTCAGGGTCTTCTGAAGATCAATAATGTAAATCCCGTTGCGCTCCCCATAGATGTATTCCTTCATCTTGGGGTTCCAACGGCGAGTCTGGTGGCCGAAGTGTACGCCCGCCTCCAGAAAATCTTTCATCGAAATGTTCGACAACGGACCTCCTTAAAAATCCCTGGCAAGTGGTGAGTGGCAAGCGACAAGCAAGCCACCGGGCAACGTGTCTAGCGCTTCGAGAACTGGAAGCGCTTGCGGGCGCCCTTCTGGCCGTATTTCTTCCGCTCCTTGGCGCGCGGGTCGCGGGTGAGAAACCCGCCCTGGCGCAAGCGCGGGCGCAACTCGGGGTCGAAAGCCAGCAGGGCGCGGGCAATGCCCAGGCGCGCCGCGCCCGCCTGCCCGTGAATCCCTCCCCCCGCCGCCAGAATCAGCACGTTGAACTTGCCCGCCGTCTCGGTGACGACCAAAGGCTCTTGCACCTCGCGCCGCAACTGCTCGGAGGGGAAATAGCTCTCGAAGGGCCGCCGGTTGACACTCACCGCGCCTTCGCCGGGCTTCAAGAGCACCCGGGCGCGCGAGGTCTTGCGACGCCCCGTACCACGATACTGCGCACCTTCTTCCACTGTGACTCCTCGCTCTGTAAAGTCTATGCCTGGGTTTTCCGCCTTAGCGTCCCAACGCCAGCGGCTCGGGTTTTTGCGCGGTGTGAGGGTGCGTGGGCCCGGCGTAAACCTTCAGCCGGCGCCTCAGGCGGTTGCCCAGGCGCGTCTTGGGAAGCATCCCCAAAACCGCTTCGCGCACCACCCAATCGGGACGGTTCTCGAGGGCCTGACGGGCAGGCACTTCCCTTAACCCTCCGGGATACCCTGTATAACGCCGGTAGACCTTCTGCTCCACCTTGCGCCCGGTCAAGCGGATCTTGGCGGCGTTGATGATGATCACCCCGTCGCGATGGTCGGCGTGAGGGGTATAATCCGCCGCACTCTTACCCATGAGAACGCGCGAGGCCCGCGCCGCCAAGCGCCCCAGCGCCCACCCCTCGGCGTCCACTACCCGCCAGCGTATCCGGCCCCGTCGTGATTTGAGAAGATAAGTCCCCACAGCACTCTCCGTTAAGCACGTGTGACGCAAACTTATATTAATACCGACGGCGGGGAGTTTTGTCAACCGCTTTCCCGGTCCGCGGCGGGGCAGGGGGCAGGCTCGCTGCCCGTCCGGCGCCCCGGCGGGGGCGCCGCGAGGGTCCGCCGCCCTCCGGGGACTTCTGGAGTTTTGTCACACTGTGATATAATGCCGCCCATGAGAAACCGGAACATTCCCGCAGCCAAGTCCTGGGCGTCGCTGTGGCGCCGCGTGGCGCACTTCCGCTACCAGATCCGCCGCTTCCTGCGCTTCAGCGAGAAGGCGGCGCGCGACCTGGGCGTCACCCCCCAGCAGCACCAGTTGCTGCTGGGCGTGGAGGGGTTCACGGGGCGCGGCTGGGCCACCGTCAAGGAGCTGGCGGAGTTTCTGCAAATGCGCCACAACGCCGTGGTGGGTCTGGTGCAGCGCGCCGAGCGCAAGCGCCTGGTGCGCAAAGCCCCCGGCCGCGGCGACCGGCGCGTGGTCGAAGTGCACCTGCTTCCCGCCGGCCACCGCCTGCTCCTGCAGCTCACCAAGCTGCACCAGCGGGAGCTTCGGGAATTCCAACAAGGCTTGATGGCGGCGCCCATCCCCGCCCTGCCGACGCCACGCCCTGCCGGCCCCGCCCGTCCCCCCGGGGCCCGGCGCGCTCCTCGGCGGTGAGCATGCCCCGCAAATTGTTCGACAGCTTCCCGGTGCGCAAGTATGCCGGATTGTTCCGCAGAGACCTCGCCGCCACCTATTCCCGCGACCTCTCCCGGTGGTTGATCGTCGCGCCCCTCATCGGAGTGGTCACCGGCCTGGTGGTCACGGCCCTGGCCGCCGTCATCCTGCAAGGCTTGTGGCCGCCACTGCTCCGCGCCTACCTCCACCACCACTGGATGATCATTCCGGGCCTGGTGGCGGGCTTCTTGATCACCGGTCTGATCATGCAATTCCTCACCCCCGACCCCAACGAGCATTCCACCGAGGAAATCATCCGCGCTTATCACCAGGACGAGGGAAGGGTGGAGATGCGCCCTTTCATTCCCAAGCTTCTGGCCTCCGTGGCCACGGTAGGGTTTGGCGGCAGCGCGGCGCTGGAAGGTCCCAGCATTTACGGCGGCGGTGCCTTGGGCTCCTGGCTGTGGGGCAAGCTGCGCGGCTTGGGCCTTCAGGAGCGCGACCGTCGCATTATGCTCATCTCCGGCGCCGCCGCCGGCATGGCCGCGGTGTTCCGCGCCCCCCTCACCGGCCTGGTCTTCGCCCTGGAGATGCCTTACAAGGACGATCTGGCTCACGAAGCCCTACTGCCTTCGTTGATCGCCTCGGTGGTTTCTTACGTCACTCTGATTTCGTTGATGGGTTCGGGAACGCTTTTCGATTTTCCTCATGGGTCGGGCTTTTCGGGAACCGACTTGCTCTGGTCGGCTTTGCTGGGGCTCATCTGCGGCGGGGTGGCCATGGTTTTCGACGTCACCTTCCGGCACTTTCGGGAATTCTCGATCCGCCTGCCGATTCCTCATTGGCTGAAGCTGGCGGCCGGCGGGCTGCTGACGGGTTTGTGCGGGCTGGCGTTCGTCACCCTGTTCCACGGCTCGCTTGTCCCCCTGGGCCCCAACTACGAAGCGGTGGGAAACATCCTGCTCAACCACTACCTCACCACCGAGCTGCTCATCTTCGTAGCCCTCAAGCTGGCGGCCACGCTCTTTTCGC
>JBJKQV010000072.1:0-7020 GCA_046704985.1 Terriglobia bacterium | reverse complement strand
TGCTCGAGGATTCGCGCGTCCGCCGCCTGGGCAGCAAAAACGAAACCTCCGTGGACGTGCGCGTGCTCGCTTCCACCAACAAGCAGCCCGAAGAAGCGGTAAGCAAGGGGCAGTTGCGCAGCGACCTCTACTTCCGCCTCAACGTGGTGCGCATCGCCCTGCCCCCCCTGCGCGAGCGCCTGGAAGACCTGGAGATGCTCGCCTCCGCCCTCATCGAGGATTTGAACCGCAAGCACGGCAGCGCGGTCAAAGGCCTCGGCGACGACGCCCTGGAAGCCTTCCGGAACTATTCCTGGCCCGGGAACGTCCGCGAGTTGCGCAACGTGCTGGAGCGCGCCATGGTGACCAGTTCCGGCGAGGTACTGGCAAAGCGCGACCTGGCGCCCGACTTCGGCCGCAGCGCGCCCGCCGCCGGCGACGACGCCCTGCGCCTGCACGCCGGGCTCACCGTGGGCGAGGCGGAGCGCCGCCTCATCCTCGAAACCCTGAACTCGACGCAGAACAACAAGACCCGCGCCGCCGAGATGCTGGGCATCAGCCTCAAAACCCTCCACAATAAGCTGAAAGAATATGAGGCTCAGTCTTAAGAGCAAGCTCACCGCGCTCATTTCCCTGCTGGTGCTGTTCGTGGTGCTGGGCATCTCCAGCCTTTACATCTCCAGCCTGGTCCGCCACGCCCTGGCCAGCGTGCAGTCGCGCGGCGTGTACGTGGCCGAGGAGATTTACACCCAGGCGGATACGGCGCTGGAGGGGGCGCGCATGCCCCCCACCACAGACCCCAACGACCCCCAGCAGGTGCGCGACTTCGTCGAGCAGACGCTGGCCTCCAACGCCGCCCTCACCTCGCTCATGCAGTCCACGGTCGGCTATTCGGCCACCATCTATTACGTGGCCATCACCGGCCCCCAGCGGCGCGTCCTGGTGCACAGCGACCCGCAGATGGTGAACCAGCGCCTGGCCTCCGCCGCGCCTTTCGAGGGGCTCCTGGGAGCGGGGCTCATACACCAGTTGCGGGTCATCTACGGCCCGCCCGAAATTTTCGAGATCACCCTCCCCCTCAACCTCGGCGATCACCCCCTGGGCGATGTGCGGGTGGGCGTCTCGACGATTTTCCTCGGCCACCAGCTCGCCCCCGACCTGCGCGCCGCGATGCTGCTTTCGGCCATCGCCGTGGTGCTGGCCACACTGCTGGCGGGCGTCTTCTCGTTCCGCCTGCTGCGCCCCCTGGAAACCATCTCGCGCAGCGTCGAGCTGCTGGCGCGCGGCGATTACGCCCCGGCGCTCGACCTGCGCCGCAAAGACGAGTGGGGCATCCTCTCCTCCAAGCTGAGCCTGTTGGGCGAGCAGATGCGCGGCGAAAAGGCCGCCTACGGCGCCCTGAAGGAAAACCTCGACCAGTTGTTCGCGGACCTCGCCGACGGCCTGCTGCTCTTCGACCAGCAGGACAGGATGGTGGTGGCCACACCCTCGGCGGCGCGCTTCCTGGGCCGTCCGCTCGATCCCCTGCACTTGCACCCCGCGCAGGAGGTTTTCTCGCCGGGGCACCCGCTGCGCCAGATGCTCCGCCAGGCGTTTGCCGAGCGCCGGCCGCTGGCGGGCGAAATTCTGGAAATCCCCGGCGACGGCAAGCCGCTGCGCGTGGCGGTGAGCGTGCAGTTTGTGGAAGAGGGAGGCGTGCCCATGGCCGCCCTGGCCACCCTGCGCGACGCCGGCACGCGCGCCCAACTCGAAGACGAGATGGACCTGGCCGCCAAGTGGAGCGCCATCGGCAAGCTCACCTCCGGCGTCGCTCACGAGGTCAAGAATCCGCTCAACGCCATGGTGCTGCAACTGGAGATTCTGAAGAGCAAGTTGGAAGGCCAGGACGCGCGCGTGCAGCCGCAGATCGAAGTCCTGTCTGCCGAAATCCGCCGCCTCGACCGGGTGGTGAAAACGTTTCTGGATTTCACCCGCCCGGTGGAATTGCGCATGGCGCCCACCGACTTGGCGGGGCTGGTGCAGGAGGTCTTCACTCTGGCCGAGCCCCAGGCGCGCCAGAACCACGTGAACCTGCTCCTCGCCCGCGACGGTCCGCTGCCCTCTCTGGACATCGATCCCGACCTGATGAAACAGGCGCTGCTCAACCTGGTCCTGAACGGCTGCCAGGCCATGCCCGCAGGCGGCGAGTTGCGCGTCACGCCGCGCGCCCTGCCCCGGCGCGTGGAGTTGGAAATCGCCGACCAGGGACCCGGCATCCCCGCCGAAGTGCAGCCCAGGATCTTTTCGCTTTTCTTCACCACCAAACCCGGCGGCACGGGCGTGGGGCTGGCCATGGCCTTCCGCATCGTCCAGCTCCACAACGGCTCGCTCGATTTCTCGAGCCAACCCGGCCGCGGCACCACCTTCCGCCTTTCTCTGCCCCGCAATGCGTAGCCCTTCGGGATCCCCCTTGAATTCACATTCCATCGCAGGGCGTCAGGACGCGGCCCTACAGCCGCCCCGACACGGGAATCGGAAACGGCTGACTGAACCCGGCAAACGGGATTCCCTCGGGCTCGAGCGCGGGAGCGGCGGGCGTCGCCGCCAACAGGAACAGGTGCGCCGGGTCGTCGCCGTAGCGAAGACGCTCGCGCCGCGTGATGCAGCGCTCGACGCGCAGCCCCGCTTGCTCGAGCAGGGCGGACGCCGGGCCGGCTCCCGCGAGCGAGTGGACGTGCGTGGGTGCGTGAGTCTCCATAGGCAATGTCAGCGCCAGGCGGCCGCCGGGACGCAACACGCGCACCGCCTCGGCCAGCGCCGCGCGAATACTCGGAAGGTGTTCGAAAACCTCGGAGGCCACCACCAGGTCCATCGAGCCCGTAGCAAAGGGCAGGCGGGCGACGTCGCCGGGGGTGAACTCGGCGCGGTCCGCCACTCCTATGCGCGCCGCCAGTCGCTCCGCGAACTCGACCGAACTGGCGCTGATGTCGAGCCCGCAGCCCTTCCACCCGGGATGGGCGCGCAGGATTTCCGCCAGCATCACCCCCGGCCCGCACCCGAGGTCCGCCACGCGGGCCGCTTCGCTCCGTACCGTCCCCGCAGCCTCGAGTACAAACTTGAGCCGCGCCGCCGCCGAGGCTTGCATGGCGTAGGCGATGTGCGCGGCCACGGGATAATAAATCTGGTCGTAGATACGCGCCTTGGCCTCGGCGACGGGCAGCGCGTCGTGGCCGCTCAGCCGCATGCGGACGTGCTGGCGCAGCAATTGCGCGATTTCCTGCGGCGAGCGGCGGGAAACGGCGAGGATGTCGCCGACGATGGTTTCGCCCACCATCCAAAGGGTCGCGATGTCCACGCCCAGGTGCATGATCACCCAGCTCCCCAGGCCGCAGTAGCCGAGCAGCGCCAGGCGCTCCCACCACGGCGCCAGGTCCGCGTAGGCTTGCAACACCTGGAGACAGCGGCGATAGCGCCCAAAACGCGTTCGGTGAAGAATTGCGGATTCAAATCTCATATCAACCTCCTGGTGGGATTTCCGGTATCCTCGGGGACAACCTTCGCCTGCACGACTTCCGCGCGCCGCGAGTCGCCAAGCAGCGGCCCGCTCACGAGCGCCAGCGCGCCGAGCAACAGGTAAATAAGTAAGGTGTTGTCCATGGCGCCTCCTTTCGGGCGCGACTCTGCGCCCGCCAAGGCAAAGGGTCAATAAAGGGGGGATGGAGATTGTGTGAAGTCGAGATAGACCGCTAAGCTATTGACTCGAAAGGTTGACAGCGGGCGGCGCGGCGAGCATACTGCCTGGATAGAAGCGCTGAGCCGAGGCCCCCGTGCCGGCCGAGATCCTTAAATTCGATGAATTCGAGCTCGATTTGGGCCGCTACGAGCTGCGGCGCCACGGCCGGCCCCTCAAACTGGAAAAAGTCCCCATGGAGTTGCTGATTCTGCTGGCCGAGCGCGAGGGCCAGTTGGTGACGCGCGAGGAGATTATCCAGCGGCTCTGGGGCGACAACGTTTACGTGGACACGCGCCAGGGCATCAACACCGCGGTGCGCAAGATTCGCCTGGCGCTTCAGGACGATCCCGACCAGCCGCGCATCCTCGAAACCGTCATCGGCAAGGGATACCGCCTGGCGGCGCCCGTGAGGGCTACGGGCGGCAATGCCGCAGCCGCGCCTGCCGCCGCGCCGAACGTCTCACCCGAAGTGTCCGCGGCCGGGCAGCATCCGCCGTCAAGCGCCAACCCGGGCGCCATGCGCCCGCCGCTGGCGCGCCGGCTGTTTCTGCTCATCCAGTTCGGCTACCTGGTTTTTTACGCGGCCGCGTTCATCTGGTTCACGAGCATCTGGCGCCTGGGCTTGCCGCGCATTGTTCCCTGGGCGGCGCTGGCCGTCGCCCTGGTAGGAGCGGCGGTGCGCATCTATCTGATGTCCGCCGTGGGATTCGGCTATCCGCAAGTCGGCCGGCTGTTTCGCCAGGTGTTTCCGGGGCTGGTTGTTCTCGACGCCTTGTGGGCCGCCTCGCCGCTCCTGCTTTTTGCCAAGCTGGGTTATCTGAGCTTGCTCTGTGTCGCCGCCCTGGCGTTTCTGCCTTTTTCCCAGCGCACTTTGATGATGTGGGCCTACGGAAACCCGGGACCCGTCTCTATCTCTCAAGAAGCGGCGCGGTAAAGCCGCGCGCGGCGCCGGAGGTCAGAGAATGGTAGAATGGCAAGTGCCTTGAAACACCCGGCTCTCTACTCGATCTGCAGCCTGGCGTTGTTCATCTTCGGTTGCCCGAAGCGGCAAACCGGTCCGCGCCTGATCTACGTCCCCTCTCCGCCGCCGGCGGCCAGCGCGTCCAGCCAGCCCGCAACCGGAACGCTGGTCATCCCGGCGCCACCGCCGCCCGAACCGGTCGCGGTAGCGCCCGCGCCCGAACCCCCCAAACCGAAGCCGGTGCGGCGGCACCGCCGAGCCGTGCCTGCGCAAGCCGAAACGGCCGAGCCCGAGCCAGCGCCTCCCGAAGCCCCGGTGCCGGCGCTCGAGCCGCGCGAGAGTCCGCAACGGCAAGGCGCCCTGCGCCGCCAGATCATTCAGCTGCACGCCGGGATCGAGGGGCGCATGGCGCAGTTGCATCCCGCCGCGCTCAGCGCCCAGGACAAGCGCACCCTCGACGACGCGCAGTCCTTCCTCAGCCAGTCGCAGCGCGCCTTGGTGGACGGCGACTTGACGCGCGCCCTCAACCTGGCGCGCAAGGCTTCGCTGCTGGTGGATTCGCTGGTATCCCCTCCTTAGCCTTTTCGCGGCCAGCGCGTGCAATCGCGCAGAGCTAGACTTTTTGGCGTGGTATCGCGCTGCACATGGCCCCTGCCCTCTGGAGTCCTCTATCCGCAAGTTATTGAGTTTACATTACGTTACGGACAACTAAATTTCTATTGCCTTTGGTCAGCGATTTGCGTAACCTAAAACGTGATGCAAATTCCACACAGCAAAAGGCGGCTGGTTTCACTGGCGTTGGCGGCGGCTTTTGCGGTTTTCACCGTAACGAGCTTTGCCGCTCCCATGGACTCCATGCCCACCTGCTGCACCGGCAATTGCCAATCCACGGCAACGCCCTGCGGCATGCCGGCTGCGCCGTGCTGCCAGGTCACACCGGCGGGCCACGCGCATTCGTTCGATGGCGCCGCGGACAGCCTCTCGCGGCTGGGCAGCCGAGACACCGTCACGGCCGCCCTCTGGCCGGCCCGCGTGCTGGTCCAGAGCCACCACACCTGGGATAGCGCACCGGTCACCCGGCGCGTGAAGTGGAAAGACGGTCCCGATCCGCACGCTCTCCTCTGCGTTTTTCTCAACTAAAAATCCTCACCTGCGCCTGACGCCGTGCTCTTGAACGGCTGCGCCCGTTTTGCGCCGCAGCCCTTCCGGAATGCCAATGCTCGACAACCCTGGTGAGGAGACGATGAAAACTTATCAGTTGATGATGGTCCTGGGCCTGGCCCTGCTGCTCCCTCAAACACTTTCGGCAAGAAATCAGGCCGAACCGCCGGCCGGCGGCGCGCCCGCGGAAGCGGTCTGGCAGACGGCGGCGCGGTTGCGCCACGGCTGGAGCTCGACGCGCGGCACCTTGCGCGTCAACGCGCGCGGAATCGAATTCCAACCCGACAAGGGTGAGCTCCGGCGCTTCCCGTGGGTCGAAATCGCAACACTGGACCTGCGACCGCAGCGGCTGGAGCTAACCAGCTATCAGAATCGCGGCTGGCATCGCCCCGGCGACCGGCGCTTTCGGTTCGACCTGAGCACGCCGATCTCCGCCCGGCTGGCCGCCGTGCTGGCGCAGTGGGTCGGCAAGCCGGTGCGCAACCGCATCCCGCTCGCGCAAGCGTCCGCCTGGGCCAGCCTGCCGGCGCGCCACCGCACGCGCACGGGAGGCAGCAGCGGCGTGTTGCGCTTTACCGCGCAGGGCATCGATTACCTTACGTCCACTCCCGGCGACAGCCGCGCCTGGCGATGGAGCGACCTCGAAACCGTTTCCCATCCCGACGCTTACCTTCTGCGCGTTTTCGGCTACCGCGACACCTACTCCCTGGAGCTGAAGGAGCTGATGTCGAGCGCGCTTTTCGACCGTGTGTCGCAGAAAATTCTGCAAGCCAACCCCTTGGTCGAAAACCCGGGAGAGCGCCCATGAGCACGACGACTCATCTCCAGCAAGGAGCGAAACCGATGAACGCGAAATTGAGAATGCCCGCCGCGCTGTTGCTGGCCGCCTTGGGGCTGGCCGTGCCGGCACGCGGCGCCCAAGCTTCCAAGGAAACTCCCCCGCCGCCGCCCGACGCGGTGCTGGCCGCGGGCCCCAGCGCGGAGCAGAAACCCGCGCCGGCGGCCACGAATGACGTGACGTTGCAAAAGTTGATTAAGGAGGCGCTGGAGCACAACCCGGCCATCCAGAGCGCCGCGCGGCGGGTGCGCGCCCTACGCGCCCGCGTGCCGCAGGCACGCTCGCTGCCCGACCCTATGGTGACCGCGGGCTGGACGGGCACTCCGCTGCCCTTCGACGTCCAGAACGGCTTCCCGCCCAGCGCCCGCA
>JBJKQV010000071.1:0-8016 GCA_046704985.1 Terriglobia bacterium | reverse complement strand
GGTCAATCCCGGAATCAGCAGTTGCGCGGCGTGCACGCGCACGCGCCCTTCCAGGCGCGGAGTCTCGAAGGGCCAGAAACGCCCGCTGAGCGTCAACTCGGCGCTCGCCGTGCCGCGGGCGTCCAGACCTTCGGCGGGACGCACCCCCGTGGCGCGGCCGAAGCGCAACAGGTCGTGCAGAGGAACCGCCTGGGCGCTCAGCTTCAGGTCGTAATGATAAGGACCGAGCCGGCCGCCGCGCGGCTGTGGGCGCGCCTTGGGCCGGCTGAGCGTGCCTTGCGCCACCACTTCAACGTGCGGGGCCAGGGTCAGGCGCAAGGGCGCCAGGCGCATCACGCGCGGCTCGATGCGCAGGGCGATTTCGGAAAACGGGAAAGTGCCGGCGGGAGTGGTCAGGCGCGCCTCGCGGATGCCCACGAAACCGTTCAAGCGCGGGTCGCGTGAAGTGCCCTGCACGGTCAGCAGTCCGTCCACGCGCCCGGTGGCCCGCACCTGGCCGCTTGGCCACCCCAGGCGGCGCGCCAGCGACAGAAAATCTTCCAGGTGCGAACGCTCCACCGCTCCCACCAGGTCGAGCCCGGGGGAACCAAAAGGCGCATTGATGGCCCCGCTCAGGTGCAGGCGGGATTCGCGGAAGCTGGCGTCCAGCGTCTCGACCAGCAGGCGCTCCGGTGCGGCGTCGAACTGCGCGCGGAAGGTCAGGTGCACGGGCATGTCCTGCGCCGGCGAAGGCTGGTCCCAGCGGTGAAGCTGCGTCAGGCGCGCCTGGCCCTGGGCTTTCAAAAGCTGCGGCGAGCCGGTGAGGTGAATCTGCGCGTCGACCAAACCGTAAAGGTCGGGGTTGCGGCCCGAGAGAAGGGGAATCCAGTCGTAAAGGAGGGCGCCTTCAGTGCGCAGGCGGGCGTCCAACGGCCCGGCGGGGCTGCGGCCGGGCACCCAGGAACCTTCCAGCTCCAGGCGTCCGGGGGTGGGAAGCATCAGGTCGGTGCGCACCGGGCTGCCGGTCAGGCGGAAAGTGACGCGGCCGCGGGCGCGGTCAATCTCCACGCGCGCCGAAACGTCGGTGACGGCGAAGGGGACCTTCTCCTCACCCAGTTTGATGTCCAGGCGCGCATCCTCGGCGTCGAGGTTGAGCGAATAGGGCGCGCGGTGCGGCGAAAGGCGCCCCGCAGCGCCGCCGGCCAGCAGGTTGGCGACGTTCCAGTCGCCCTGGGCGTTGCGCACCAGATTGAAGCTGGGCCGATCGAAGGAGAGGCGCGAGCAGTCGAGCCCCGAGGCCCACAAGCTGTTCCAGCGCAGGTCGCAGTCCACGCGGTCCACGCGCACGAAAGGCTCGTAACCGAAGGCGGGGTCCTCGCCCACGATCAGGTTGTCCATGGAAAAGCCCGGGCGCGGCAGGAGGTGAAACGACAGGGCGCCGAAGGTTACCGGGCGGTGGAAGGTGCGGGTCAGCCGGGCTTCCAGCCGCTGACGGTAGCGCTCCACGCTGAACCAGGAAGGAATCAGCCAGCCCGCCGCCAGCACCAGAAGCAGTGTGACCACCACCTTGCGAGCTGAGAGGCGCTTCAAGAACTTCATCAGTGCACAAACCGGAAAGTTCTCCGCCAACGCGTCTTGGAGAAGAAGTGCACGATCAGGTCGAAGGTTTGGGAAATGCGGTCGGAGAGCGAGTTGAGGTTGTATTGGCCGCTGGGCGTCTCGTAGGACCAGTAGATGAACAAGGGGCGGCCGGATATCAGCTTGCGCGGCACGAAGCCCCAGAAGCGGCTGTCCCAACTCTCTTCGCGGTTGTCGCCCATCACGAAGTAACTGTCGGGAGGGACCACCAGCTCGCCGTGGTGGACGTATTGCGCCATATCCTCACTCCACTTGAGCGTCGCCCCCTGCAACTCCTCGCCGGGCGGGGGAGGAAAGTTGTCGCCTGGACGCACCTGGTGGGGGTAGGAGCTGCGCACGTAAGGCTCGTGGAGCAGCTTGCCGTTCACGTAGACGCGCCGGCTGACGACGCGCACGTGGTCCCCGGGAATGCCGATCACCCGTTTAACAAAGTGCTCGCCCGGTTCCGGCGAATCCTCCATCTTCCCCGGGTACTTGAAGACCACCACCTGCCCGCGCTGGATGGTCTTGTACGGGAGCAGGCGCGTGTACCAGCCGCTATGGTCAGCATAAATGAACTTGTTCACCAGCAGGTGGTCGCCGATCAGCAGGGTGTCTTCCATGGAGCCGGTGGGAATCTTGAAGGCCTGGAGGACGAAGGTGGTGCCGAAGATGGCGAGGATAACCGTGATGACCAGCGACTCGAAAGTGTCGCGCGCCGCCGACTTCTTGAAGCCCTCACTCGTCCCCTCAGTCATCCCCGCTCTCTCCCTTTTTCAGGCGTTCCAGAAGCTGTTGCGCCGCCTGTTGTTCGGCGGCCTTCTTGCTGCCGCCGCGCCCGCGCGCGCGGCCGCCCCGGCCCGAAGACGCTTCCACGGTGAAGGTCTTCCGGTGCTCCGGCCCCTTTTCGTCCACCACGCGATAAGCGGCGGGAGTCAGGCGCCGGGCCTGCAAATATTCCTGCAGCGCCGACTTGTGGTCGGTCGAGAGCAGGTCGGGGGCGCTCGCTGCAAGGTCCGAGGGGATAACGAAGCGCTCGACAAAGCGCTGCGCCGCCCCCAATCCCCCGTCGCGAAAAATCGCTGCCAGCAAGGCTTCCAGCGCGTCCACGCGCAGAGCGGATTTGTTCCGCCCGCCGCTCCGCTCCTCGCCCCGTCCCAGGCGCAGGAAGCGTCCCAGGTCGAGTCCCGCCGCTACTCGAGATAGATGCGCGGCGGTGACCAGGCGTGCCCGGGCGCGCGAAAGTTCTCCCTCCTGCAAATTCGGAAAAGCGTCCGAAAGGCGCACGCTCACCAGGAAGTTGAGCACCGCGTCGCCGAGGAATTCCAGGCGTTCGTTGTCGCGGCCGGAGCGGGTGTCTTCCTGCGTGAACGAGGAATGGGTGAGGGCTTCGAAGAGCAGCTCCGGCTGTTGAAAGCGGTAGCCGATCAGGTTCTGCAGCTCTTCCCACAAAGGTTCGGGCATCCCACGTCCTGAGCCCGCCGCGGGTCGGCGTGCGCCCTCGGCCGGGGCGGGAGGGCGGCGGAACGCATTACGTCCCCCGCCCAGCGCGAGCTTCCCCCTTCTTAATTAATAGCCTTCAGCTTCTCGATGCGCTGCTGGGCGTAGGACTTCAGCGCCGGGTTGTTGGCGCTGAGATCCACCACCTTGGTGAACGCCTGAATAGCCTCTTGCTTCTTCTTCTGGACGGTATAGACCTCGCCCAGCCGGAAGTAGACTTCGGGGTTGGGGGTGGGGGTGGAAGAAATGGCCAGCTTGTACTGATTCTCGGCCTTGGCAAGCTCGGCCGTGTCGATGCCCGTCAGCCCTTCGGTGGCGCGCTCCAGGTACACCATGCCCAGCGCCGCGTGCATGCCCTTGGCGTATCCGGCCTTGCGCGCCGCAAACGCCTCGTCGGTTTCGGAAGAGAGCTTCTTCATCTTACCGATCAGGTCCAGGGCCTTATGGGCGTAAGTTTCCGCCTCGCGGAGTTTACGGTCAGGGTCGGGGTCGTTATTGAGCGACTGCGGGTTAGGCAACAAGGAGGCGGTCAGCATCAGAGCGTTCAGGTTGTCGGGGTTGGCCTTCAAGCTCTTGGCGCCGTATTCCAGGGCGTGGTCGATGTCGCGCTTCTGCAGGTAGGCGCCTTCGGCCAGGAAATAGGCATAGGTAAGATCATTGCTCTTGGGGAACTTCGTGGCGAAGTCCTCGACCATCTGAATCTTCGTGTCCGGGTCGAGCTCGTTGTTGATCTTCACCAGCGCCGCGTTCTCCTCCGGGGTCACTCCGGCGGCGGCCATGGCGCGCTCGGCGGGACCCAAGCTCTCGACGAACTTGACAAAGTCCACCTTGGCGCCCTTCTTCATGAGCTGCTGCTGGACTTCCGGCGACATCTCAAAGCTCACGCCGCGCTGCTGCAACTCGGGCTTGATGCGGTCCAGGTGGTGCTTGTTCTTCTTAAACAGCTGGATGACTTCCTCCAGGTTGTAGGGCGGAAGCGCCGGCTGCGCCACCTGCGCCCCGGAAGACTGGGCGCTCTCCTGGGTCTTGGCGGCCTGGGGAACAGGCCGCGCCCCAGCCGGCAGCACGCAAGCTGCCCCTAAACTCATCATGATTAAAACTTTAAACGTAATTTTCATGGTCACTCCCCTTCTCTTGTGTGTAGTTGCTGGGGAATTATTTCCAGCCTACAGGAAAGCTCCCGGGCTGTCAACGCAAGGCTCCCGGGAGTACTAATCCCTGCTTCCGAACGGATGCGCCATGCCTTGTTGCACGGCGCGCAGGGCTTCCGGATAGCGAGTGGCAGTCAGCGAGGCGGCACGGTACTGCTCGAGGGCCTGCTTGCGTTCCCCCATCAGGTCGTAGATACGGCCCAAATAAATGTGTGACCAGGTGACCAGCCGCAGGTCGCGGGCGGTCTCCAAGGTCTTGCGAAAATACTCCTGCGCGGTGTCGGGCTTGCGCGTGTTGCTGGCCACCACCGCCAGGCCGAACAGGGCGCGCGCGTTGTGCGGGTCGTCCTGCAAGACGGCGCGGAAAGCGCTCTGCGCGTCGTCGTAGTGGCCTTCGAAGATGGCGTTGTCGCCGCGGTCGAGCAAGTCTTCTTGCCGGCTGCGCGCCGGCGCCACGGTCCCCAGGTTGGGACGCGGCGCAAACTTGACGTTGGTCAATTGCTTCTGCTCCTTGGCCACGTCAATCCCCTCCACCAGATCCCGGTAGTAAACGCTCAGGGAGGTGTCCTGCTTCTCGTAGGCGGCCAGGGCGTTGTAGAAATACGGCGCCAGAATCAGGCCCGAAGCCTGTAGTTCCTTCACGCGCGCGGCGGCAGCAGCGGGCGCCAGCTTGTCCATGCGCACCTCGATGGCGCGCACCAGGCATTGGGTCAGCAGCATCGCAAAGTCTTCTTTGTAGTCGTCGCCCAACTGCGGCGCCGTGCGCGCCATCTTGAGCAGCGCCGCCTTCTGGTGGATATCCACGGCGTATTTGAGGGCCAGCGGGTCGAGCAGAAAGTGCAGGTACTGGTAGCGAATCTCCCGCAGGCGCATGCGCTGGGAAGGCGTGACCACCAGATAGTAATGGTCGCCGTAGACGCGCGCCTGCACCTGCTCGGGCGCCCCCAGCAGGCTCAGGTCGATGGTGTACTTGCGTCCCAGGTAGGTGCCGCTGGGAAAGCGCAGATAGGCATCGGCCAGCTCGAAGTTCTGCCGCACTGCCGGGCTGTAGCGCTCGATCGCGGCCTCGTAGCGAGGACGGAACTTGGACCATACCTCCACCAGGTCCGCCTCTTGGTAGAACTTGCGCAGCAGCGGGATCAGCCCCTCGACGCTCTTGGCGTCGGGAGGCAGGTCGGTGGGCTTGACGGTCAAATGGAAGTCGGGAGGAGCGTCGAGGAGCAGGGCCAGGGAGATGTACTGGCCCAGGTTGGCGCCCGGGTCCTTGGCGATCAGATGCTTGTTGTAGAAATCGCGGATCTGGACGAGCACCGGAATTTTCTCGGCGGCCAGGGCGCGGCGCACCTCGTCGCGCGTGGTGTCGCCGGTGGGAGCGCCCAGCCCCGCGTCGTAGCCCGCGGCGTTGAGCGCCGCCAGCACCGCAAAGAGCTGCTCATTGGCGTTCAGGCTGACGTTGGAGGCCGCCTGTCCCCACGCCCGCGCGGGAAGCAGCCACGCCGTCATCGCCAGGGCCAGTATGGCGCCCCGGAATGGGCGCGGGTGCGCCTCCGCCCCGCGGCGGAAACGGCAGAGAAGAAAGGATAGGGGGGAAACTCTCAGCCTCAAACGCCACTAACCTCGGACCGTGATTCGGCTTAGCAGGAGTACCATCTCCCCGTCCGTAGGCTTTCCGTCCGTGGTGGCGGGCTGAAAGTGGCTGAAGTACATCATGCGGTCGAGGTGATGTAGAAACTGCGGCGAATGCTTTCCGGACATAACCCGGTACGACACCACGCGCCCCTCGGCGTCGATGTGGGTTACCAGCACCACGCCGTCCACGCCGGGCGGGAGGTTCAGGGGCGCCAGCGCTTCGACGCGCGGCGGCGTGCGGGCGGTGTCGTGCTGCGGACCGTGGCTGGCGGCGGGTATAATCTGCGAGCCCAGAATGAGGCCAAAACAGAGGACGGCGGCCAGCACCCCTCCGGAAGCGGGCAGCACCAGGGGCTTCAGAAAATTGTCCAGCGCCACCAAAAGGCGGCCCAGGGCGTTGCGATGCAGGTGGCGCGACAGCTCCACGCGCAGGCGCAGCGCCAGATCCGGGGAGACCCGATGCGGAGGCAGGGTCCGCAGGTCGGCCCGCAAAACCTCGCACCGCTCCAGCTCCGAACGGCAGGATGCGCAGTAATTCAGATGGAATCGCACGGAGCGGAAAACTTCCCGGCTGCACGTCCCGTCCAGGTAGTCGGAGAAATAGGACCGGATTTCCGAGCAATTCTCGAACATAAGTCCTTCACTTTGCCAAGCAACCCGCCAGCTTGCGGCGCAGCAACTCACGCCCCCGCATCAGGCGGGACTTGACGGTCCCTTCCGCCACGCCCAACACTTCCGCGATCTCCTCGTATGCAAGACCTTCAATCTCCCGCAGCACCACCACCGTCCGATAGGGCTGGGCCAGCGAAGCCAGCGCCCGCTGCACCAGTTCCTGCCGCTCCGCCTGCTCAAGGGCGTAGTAGGGGGAGGGGCCGGACGAGCAAGCGTGCAGCGCCTCCGTACCTTCCTCGTCGAGCGAAACGGGCTCGCGCCAGAAGCGCCGCAGCCAGCTCCGCCGCTGGTTGCACGCCTCGTGCACCGCGATGCGGTAAATCCACGTCTTGAGACTGCTCTCGCCATGAAACTGCCCGATCTTGCGGAAGATCTTCACGAACACTTCCTGCAACACGTCGGCCGCGTCGGAGGGATTGTCCAGAATATGCGCAATCAAATCGTAGATCGGATGTTGATAAACGCCCAGTAGGTAGGCAAAGGCTTCTTCCGAACCCGCTTTCAGTTCGGCGACCAGGACCCCCTCCTCGCTGACGACGGAGGCCGTTCGGTCCAGCGTAATGCCCACGGATCGCACAACGCTCATGGCATTCCCAATATAGCGGTTCGCACCGGGAACCGCAACCCGTAATGCCCAGCCTTGCCTCTCCTACTTACTTGGACAAGCGCCCGGCGGGTTTTGTTCCAAAATACTTTCTTCTCCCATCAACCCCCCGCCCCGCCGATTGACAGGGCGCGCGCCCCCATGCTAAAAGCAAAGGTATCCGTTTCCCCGGGCCTGTGGCGCAGTTGGGAGCGCGCATGACTGGCAGTCGCGCCGAATCAACCAAAGGCCGTGCTTTTACAACAACTTAACACACTAAACGAGAACAGAAAACAAGAGCCGCAAACCGCCTCCCGCGTTCACGGGCATTCACCGGGAGTCATTTGCGCCCGACGGATTGCCCGCCCCCTCCCCTACTCTCGCCCGTCACCGGCCCGTCCTGGGCCAACCTGACGTGCGCGTGGGCTATTTTTAAGTGACACTTCGGAATTCGAGCGGCTATCTTAAGTCTCTTTGGCAGATAGCGCAGATACCATCCGTGGTGCGCTGAGGGCTAAAGACCAGGCCAGTTGTATGCCGCTAATGCCTACTAGACCGCGCCCGCTCAGCAGACCTATGGATTGCTCTTCTGCCCTCTCTAGGGACTTGCTCCATTGAATGCTTCAGGTAATCTGCCCACGCTTCGATCTTCTTGGCATCAGAGAAGAACCTACCTACGGGCCTCTCTTTGATTCTGTAAAAGGGCAGATAGTATGGGTGAGGTTCTGCCGCCAAGCAAGAAAGTCGGTCACAGTGATTGACGTGCCCCCCTTAGACCGTTCCAGCTGGTAAGTTAAGATTTGAGGGTTCTGGCTGGATTCAGGGAAGGGGGAAGAGATGCCCAGAAAGCGTTACACCAGCGAACAGATCATCATCCACTTGCGC
>JBJKQV010000070.1:0-10791 GCA_046704985.1 Terriglobia bacterium | reverse complement strand
AGCTTCAGGAAAGCGTCGCGGCGCGCGCCCAGTAGACGTTTTCTCTGTCGGCTCGGCAGGTTTGGTGGGATAATGCACTCGGAGGCCGGGCTGAGTGTATTTGAGGCTCTGAACGACGGACCGCCGGCCCTCCGACAGCCGCCGGTTCGCGCCCGCGCCTTCGTTGGAACGCCGCAGGGAGGGGGTCAGGCTTCAGGCTCCCGGAGCATCGCGCGCCCGGCGTGGAAACCGCCTCGTAGCCGGCAAAGGTCTTGCCGGGACCAGCCTGAAAGCTCTTTATCCCTTATCCTTGCCCCTCGCCATCGCCGGACCGAGCGCGGCTGAAGTTTCCGCGAGCAGGGCCGGAAGCGAAGTTGGCTGCCTGCGCGCCCCAAGCCCGTTCCGAGTGCGTGGCAGGCGAAAAGGAGATGGCCATGAGTACCACAGCCGAGGTGGTGATTTACGTGCTTTTGGGAGTAGCCGCAGTGTACCTGTTGTTCGCCCTGGGGGGAGCGCTGCGTACCTATTTGAAACTGCGGGGGAAGCGCCTGGTCAAGTGTCCGGAGACGAACCAGCCGGCGGCGGTGGATCTGAACGCGGGTCAGGCGGCGCGCCAGACGCTGGCCGGCACCCCTCACCTGCGCCTGAGCGAATGCTCGCGCTGGCCGGAACGGGAGGGCTGCGGCCAGGAATGCCTGGGCCAGATCGAAGCGGCGCCCGGCGACTGCCTGGTGCGTAACATCGTGGAGCGGTGGTATGTGGGCAAGGTCTGCGCCTATTGCCAGCGGCCCATTCACGAAATCGAGTGGCAGGGACACAAGCCGGCGCTGATGGATCCGCAACGCCACACCGTCCAGTGGGACGACGTCCCGGCCGAACAGCTGCCCGAGGTCATGGATACCTATCTGCCCGTCTGCTGGGATTGCCACGTCACGGAAACCTTCCGGCGGCAGCATCCGGAGTTGGTCACCGACCGGCCTCAGCATTAGCCCGCGGCGGCCGCGGGGAGAAGATAGAGAGGGCCGGAGGGAATCTCCCCCCGGCCCTTTGGCGTCTAGCCATGCGGAGAGCCGGGAGATAATGCTGCAAGCCGGGCGTCGCCGCCGACAGGGCTGGCGGTTTGGCGCAATCTGCGGGATAATGGTATTCTGCTAGAGGGGCTGAATTTCCTCTGTCCACTTGGTGCAATCAGTAGCGGCCGGGAAAGCCCGCACGCTGCCCGGACGGACGGTGGAGAAGACCCCGATGAGCGGGCATTCCGAATGAAGGAACGGCGTTCCGGGAAAACAAGCAAATGGTTCTAAGCGTACCTCTCATCCTGGCGCTGGCGGGGCTGGGGCTCTTCGCCGGAGCTCTGGGTGCGCTGCTGGGCATCGGGGGCGGACTGATCATCATTCCGTTTCTGACCCTCTACTTTCACATTCCCATCCACCAGGCCATCGGCACCAGCCTCTGCTGCGTGATCGCCACTTCCAGCGGCGCCGCGGCCAGCTACGTCGAGCATCACCTGAGCGACGTGCGCCTGGGCATGACGCTGGAACTGGCCACCACCATCGGCGCGGTCAGCGGATCGCTGATTGCCGTCATCATGAGCCGCGAGGCGCTTGCGATCATGTTCGCGTTGCTGCTCAGCTACGCCGGGGCCTCCATGGTGCGCAAGAGCCGACACCCCGAAGCCGCGCATCCCAACGGCAACGAACCCTACAAGGTGCAGCATCTGCCCTGGGGATTGCTCGGGTCGGGGGGCGCGGGAGTGATCTCAGGGATGCTGGGCGTGGGCGGAGGGCCGATCAAGGTGCCGGTGATGTACCTGATCCTGAAGGTGCCCTTCAAGGTGGCCACCGCCACTTCCAACTTCATGATCGGGGTGACGGCGGCGGCGAGTGCTTTTATCTACTACTCGCGCGGCGACGTGCCCCTGATGATCGCCGCTCCCACGGCGGTGGGGGTTTTTCTGGGCGCCGACGTGGGCACGCGCATCATGCGCCGCGCTTCCAACCGCTGGCTGATACTGCTGTTTTCGTTCGTGATGTTCTACTTTGCCGGCACCATGATCTGGCGGGCCGTGCACGGAGGCTTCGTCCGCTAGGGCGGGGGCTCGAGGGATCGAACGTTGAAAGACCTGACGCAGGAAAAAGCCGAAGTCATGATCGCCGCGGTGCTGCGCAACGGCGCGCGGCTTTCCACGGCCATCATGGCCTTGGGCGTGGTGCTGGCGGTCTGGCTCGCCCGCGGCCAGCCTTTGCCTCCCCATCGTGCCATCCACTTGGTGGATCTGTTGACGCGCTTGCTGCACGGCAACCCCGAGGCGATCGTCGAGGCAGGGGTGTTGCTGCTGCTGTTCACTCCCCTGGCGCGCATCGTGGTGGCGGTGGTGAGCTTCGCCCTGGAGCGCGACCTCAAGTACGTGCTCATCTCTCTGGGCGTGCTGGCGGTGGTGCTGCTGAGCATCAGCTTTGCCATCGCGGGCTGAAGCCCTGCCCCATTTTCCCTGAACAGGTTGGAAGGTTAGGATTCGGAGACGCGCCGGATGCGCGCCCCCACGCGCTGCAGCTTGTCTTCGATGCGCTCGTAGCCGCGGTCGATGTGATAGACGCGGTCCACGACCGTCTCGCCCTGTGCGGCCAGCCCCGCCAGCACCAGCGAGGCGCTGGCGCGCAAATCGGAAGCCTGCACGTGCGCGCCGCTCAGCGGCGTTTTGCCGCGCACCACGGCGCGCCGGCCGTTGAGCTTGATGTCGGCGCCCATACGCAGCATCTCCAAGGCGTGCAGAAAGCGGTTTTCGAAGATGGTTTCGGTAATCATCGCCGAGCCCTCCGCCTGGGTCATCAGCGCCATGTACTGCGCCTGCATGTCGGTGGGGAAGCCCGGATACTCCTGCGTGACCAGGTCGACGGAGCGCAGGGGTTCGGGAACGGAGACTTCCAGGCGGTGCGGCCCGCGCGCGCGGATGCGCACCCCCACTTCGCCCAGCTTGCTGACCAGCGCGCTCAGGTGGCGCGGCTCGACGCTTTCCAACAGCAGATGCCCGCCGGTGATGGCGGCGGCAGCCAGAAACGTTCCCGCCTCGATGCGGTCGGGGATGATGGTATGTTTTGCGCCGTGCAGGCTCGCCACGCCGCGAATGCGGATGCGGCCCGTCCCGGCGCCCTCGACGCGCGCCCCCATGGCGTTCAGCAGGTCGGCGAGGTCGGCCACTTCCGGCTCGCGCGCGGCGTTTTCCAGCACCGTGGTGCCGTCGGCCAGCACCGCCGCCATCATCAGGTTTTCCGTGCCCGTCACCGAAACCGTGTCGAACGCGAAGTTGGTCCCGCGCAGGCCGTCGGCGCGCGCTTCCACGTATCCGTGCTCGATGCGGATGGAGGCGCCGAGTTTTTCCAGGCCCTTCAGGTGAAGGTTGATGGGCCGCGCGCCGATGGCGCAGCCGCCCGGCAGCGAGACGCGCGCCCGCCCGAAGCGCGCCACCAGCGGACCCAGCACCAGCACCGAGGCGCGCATCTGCTTGACCAACTCGTAGGGCGCCACGGGGTTGTGCAGCTTGCGCGCCCGGATGTCCACGCGGTAGCCGCTGCGCAGGTGCTTGACCGAGGAATCCACGCCCAGCTCCTCCAGCAGGCTGCGCAAGGTCGAGATGTCGCGGACGCGGGGAACGTTTTGCAGCACCACGCGCTGGTCGGTCAAAAGCGCCGCGGCCATGGCGGGCAGCGCGGCGTTCTTGGCGCCGCTGATGGTGACCCGGCCTTCCAGGGGTGTTCCGCCTTGAATGAGAAATTGTTCCATAGCTACCTCGACGCGGGTTTCGCCGGACCGAGCAGCGCCCGCAGGTCGGCGCCTGAGGCGAGCAAGCGCTCGGCTTCGGGGCGCGCGACGCGCCGCTTGAGCATCAGCAACGCGACGGGCAGACTGCCGCCCGAAGCCTTGAGGGCCGCCTGGGCGCGTGCCGCATTCACCCCCGCCAGGTTCATCAGAATCTTCCGCCCGCGCTCGCGCAGCTTGCGGCTGCGCATCTGCACGTGCACCATTCGCCCGCTCACGACGCGGCCCAGGCGCACCATGGCGGCGGTCGAGAGCATGTTGAGCACCAGCTTCTGCGCCGTCCCGGCCTTCATGCGGCTGGAGCCGGCGATGATTTCCGGGCCCACCATGGGAACGATGGCGACGTCGGCGAGGCGCTGCAAGGGCGCGGCGGGATTGCAGGTGAGGGCGACGGTGGCGGCGCGCAGCCGGCGCGCGTAACGCATCCCCGCCAGCGTGTAGGGAGTGGTGCCGCTCGCCGAAATTCCCACCAGCACGTCGCCGGCTTCGAGCGGCAGGCGCTTGAGGTCGCGCACCGCCAGGCGCGGGTCGTCCTCGGAAACTTCCGAGGGCCGGAACATGGACTGTGGCGCGCCCGCCATCACCGCCTGCACGCGGTCGGTGCCGAAGGTGGGAATGCACTCGGCGGCGTCCAGCACGCCCAGCCGCCCGCTCGTCCCGGCGCCCAGGTAAACCAGCTTTCCTCCCCGCGCCAGCGCCTGCACCGCCAATTCCACGGCGCGGGCGATTTGCGGCAGCACGCGCCCCACTGCCGGCGCCACGCGGCGGTCTTCGCGATTGATGCGCTTCAGTACTTCTCGGGCGCTCAGAGTTTCCAGCCGCGCCGAGGCAGGATTCACCCGCTCGGTGATTTTGGGTTTCGAGTTTCGGAGTTTGGATTTTCGCATCTGGCGTGGCGCAAATTGGAAGTCAGAAATCAGAAACTAGAAAATGGAAGCTGGAAAATAGAAAACAGGCAACTGAGCCTCCATTCTCCCATGTCCAGAATCCCGAATCCTGATTCCTGATTCCTGCGTCATCCCGTCTTGCCCGACAGCGTTTCCCACCCGCGCCGGGAAAAATCCCAATAGATGGCCGCGCCCGACAGCGCGGCGATGGCCAGGAACGTTCCGCCCAGAGCCGGCGAGCCCAGCAGCAGCTTGCCGATGCCGAACAGCGCCATGTAGACCATCAGGCAGCCGAGCAGCCAGTCCAGCAGATTATACCAACTGTCGTGGCTGGGGACGACGTCGGGCGCCAGGGCGGCAATGTGTTTCCATCCGAAGACCTCCGGCCGCACGTGGCGGTAGAAGGCCACGAGCTTCGATTCCTCGTCGGGCGGGGTCAGGAAGGTGACGATCAGCCAGACGGCCGTGGTTACCGCCACAGTGACCAGAATGGTCTTGGCAAAGACGATGGCGGGCGAGCCCGCGAAGTGCACCCAGATCTTCAGGTAGACGGTGGTCAGCCCGGCGGCGATCATGGAAGAAATTTCCGACCAGGCGTTGATGCGCCACCAGTACCAGCGCAGCAGGTAGACGGCGCCGGTGCCCGCGCCGATGGCCATAATCAACTCCCATCCGCCGGTGACCGTCTGCATCAGCAGGGAAACGCCCGCGCCCAACACCGCCAGAAACGCCGTGGCCAGCTTGGAGGCGACGACGTAGTGCTTGGGGCTGCGGTCGCGCACCAGAAAGCGCCGGTAGACGTCGCTGACGATGTACGACGAGCCCCAGTTGAGCTGCGTGGCGATGGTGGACATGTAAGCGGCGGCGAAGCCCGCCAGCATCGCCCCGCGCAGTGCCCCGGGCAGGTAATCGATCCAGACCTTGATGTAGCCGACCTCGGGGTCCTTCAGGTGCGGGTAGAGGATGACGGAAGCGAGCGCGGTCAGGATCCAGGGCCAGGGGCGCAGCGCGTAGTGGGCGATGTTGAACCAGAGGGTGGCCCAGAGCGAATGCTTCTCGTCCTTGGCGCAGAAGATGCGCTGGGCGATGAACCCCCCGCCGCCCGGCTCGGCGCCCGGATACCAGTTGGCCCACCAGTTCACGCCCAGGTAGACGCCGAAGGCCAGCACGGGCATCCAGGGCGAGTGCAGGTCGGGGACGAAAGAGAGGATGGAGCCGTGGCCGCCGTAGGTGGCGCGCCGCGCCTCGTCCACCACCGCCAGCTTGGCCATCATGGCGTGCAGCCCGCCCACCGCTTCCACCGCGTAGTAGGCCAGGATGATCACCATGCTCATCATGAGCACGAATTGAAACAGGTCGGTCCACAGCACGCCCCACAGGCCGGAAAGGAAAGCGTAGAAGCTGGTAATGCCGATGATGCCGAACAGAATCACCACCGCCCACTCGCGCGAGATGCCGAGCGAGAGGCCGAGAATCTTCTCCATCGCCAGGTTGACCCAGCCGATGACTACGCAATTCATCAGCACGCCCAAGTAGAGGGCCCGGAACCAGCGCAGGAAGGCCGCACCGCGCCCCGAATAGCGCAGCTCGACGAACTCCACGTCGGTGATCACTTCCGAGCGCCGCCAGAGGCGGGCGAAAAAGAAGACCGTCAGCATGCCGCTGAACAGCAGGCTCCACCAGAGCCAGTTGCCGGCGATGCCTTGCGTGGCCACCAGGCCCGTCACTGCCAGCGGCGTGTCGGCGGCGAAGGTGGTGGCCACCATCGACGTCCCTGCCAGCCACCAGGTGACCTGGCGCCCGGAGACGAAGAAGTCCTCCGTGCTGCCGCTGGCCTTTTTGCGGTAATAGAGCCCGATCAGCAGGCTGAGGACAAAGTAGGCGGCGACGACTAACCAATCGAGGAGGGTCAGTTTCATAAGCGTCTTTGGCCCCGGTCAGATCCCCGCAGTAAAACCTTGAATTGACACCGAAGGCGGCTCAGTATATACGAAAAGGTTTTCCAACCGAAATACCCTTTAAGGGGAGGACTCTCGTGAGGCGCGAACGAACCTATACCGGCAAACTCTTTTTGACGATTCTGGCGATTCTGGCGGCGGCGGCCGTCGCCGGCGCACCGGCGCGGGCCGGGCAGGCCGCGGGCAGCGAGCCGGGGCTCGACGCGCAGAAACTGGCGGGAATTCCCGCCGTCGTCAATCAGGCCATCGCGCAAGGGAAGTGCCCGGGCGCCGTGGTGCTGATCGGGCATCGCGGGCGGGTGGTCTATCGCGCCGCCTTTGGCCACCGGTCGCTGGTGCCGACGGTCACCCCCATGACTCCCGACACCATTTTCGACATGGCCTCGATGACCAAGGTGATCGCCACCACCACGGCCATCATGCAACTGTTCGAGCAGGGCAAAATCCGCCTCGACAATCCCGTGGCCGACTACTGGCCGGCCTTTGGTGAAAACGGCAAGGAACACATCACCGTCCGCGAACTGATGACCCACTACTCGGGCCTGGCGCCCGACCTGGAGCTGAAGACCGACTGGTCAGGCTACGAGACGGCGATGCAGAAGATTGTGGACGAGCGGCCCCTCTATCCCCCCGGCACGCGCTTCCTCTACAGCGACATCAACTTTGAGACGCTGGGCGAGCTGGTGCATCGCATCTCGGGCGAGCCCCTGGACGTTTACTGCGCCCAGCACATCTTCAAGCCCCTGGGGATGAAGGACACCAGCTTCCGGCCGCTCGAGGAGCTGCACGTCAGCCGCGAGCGCATCGCTCCCGAGCAGTACGAATACGGCGACCACGGCCCCCTCCTCTGGGGCGTGGTGCACGACCCCACGGCGCGGCGCATGGGCGGCGTGGCGGGGCACGCGGGACTCTTTTCCGACGTCGACGACATTTCCATCTTTGCGCAGATGCTTCTTGACGGCGGCACATACCACGGCGTGCGCATCCTGAGCCCTTTGACGGTCGCCAAGATGACCAGCCCACAGACTCCTCCCGACGCCATGGCGGTGCGCGGACTGGGTTGGGATTTGGACTCGCCCTTTTCCTCGAACCGCGGCGAGTTGTTTCCGGTGGGCGCTTACGGACACACGGGGTTTACGGGCACCTCCATCATCATTGACCCGGTGACCCAGACCTACCTGATTATTCTCACCAACCGCGTGCATCCCGACGGACGCGGCAACGTGGTTTCGCTGCGGGCCCAGCTGGCCACGCTGGTGGCCTCGGCGCTGGGGCCGCTCTCCAACCGCCAGATTCTGAACAGCCGCAAGTCGCTCACCGGCTATTACGAGCTGATGCAGGGCTACCGGGTGAGCGGATACAGGAACGGCAAGGTGGAGACGGGAATTGACGTCTTGGAGAGCGAAGACTTCCGCCCCCTGCGCGGGCTGCGCGTGGGGCTGATTACCAACCACACGGGGCGCGACGCGGCGGGGCGGAGCACCGTGGACGTGCTGGCGCACGCGCCGGGGGTGAAATTGGTTTGCCTCTTCAGCCCCGAGCACGGCTTGTGGGGGCGCGGCGCCGAAGGCGCGCGGGTGAATTCCACCACCGACCCCGCGACCGGCCTGCCCGTTTACAGCCTCTACGGAAAAGTCGAGCGCCCCACGCCCCAGATGCTGCGCGGCCTGGACGCGCTGGTCTTCGACATTCAGGACGTGGGCGTGCGCTTCTACACCTACATCACCACCCTGGGCTACACGATGGAGGCGGCGGGGAAGTCAGGGCTGAAGTATTACGTCCTCGACCGCCCCGACCCCATCACCGGCGCGGCCGTCGAGGGTCCGGTGATGGACGCGGATTTGCACTCCTTTGTCGGCTATTTCCCGCTGCCCGTCCGCCACGGCATGACGGTGGGCGAGCTGGCGGAAATGTTCAACCACGAAAAGCACCTGGGCGTGGATCTGCACGTCATCCGCATGCGCGGCTGGCAGCGCACCGACTGGCTGGACGAGACGGGCCTGGAGTGGCGCAACCCTTCGCCCAACCTTCGCAACCTCACCGAGGAGGTGCTCTATCCGGGGGTGGCGATGGTGGAGGGTTCGGACGTCAGCGTGGGGCGCGGCACCGATACGCCCTTCGAACTGCTGGGAGCGCCCTGGATCAACGCCCAGCGCCTGGCCGAGTACCTGAACAAGCGGCGCATCCAGGGCGTGCGCTTCCTGCCCGTCACCTTCACGCCGCGCAGCGACCGCTTTCAGGGGCAGGCGTGCCACGGCGTGCAAATCGTGCTGCTCGACCGCCAGGCGCTCGATTCGCCGGAGCTGGGCGTGGAGCTGGCCAGCGCCCTTCACCGGCTCTTTCCCAAGAATTTCGAGCTCGACAAGACCTTGCGGCTCGTCGGCTCGCGGCAGGTGCTAGACGAAATCCGGGGCGGCAAGGACCCGCGCCGCATCGCATATCTGTGGCAGGAGAATCTGGAGCAGTTCCGCGCCTTGCGCCGCCACTACCTGCTCTATTGAAGCGGCGGCGGGGCGCGGCGGGGGCGGTTAAATTCTCTGCTCGCGGCCGGGAGTTGGAGTAACATGAGGGTCGGCCGGGCTCTCACGTCCGGCCGGTCGTCAGGTTACCACGCAGGCTCATCGTTCTTCTTGAGGGAGAAAATCATGAAGAGGCCGCTAGGGCATGGGGGCGGAGTTGCGACGCTATTGGCGATCCTGGCCGCGCTCGGCTTGGGAAGCGTCGTGCTACAGGCTCGAAACAAGTCCAAGGAGGTTTACCTTCCTCCCGGCCCCACCCCGCAATTGTTCGAACTCTTGAACAAGTCTCACAACGGCAAGCTGACGGACTTTTGCGTGCTGGCGGATACTTTCCAGGATCCCCACGACCCCCAGCAGGAACTGACCCACGTGTTGAGCGTGGACTACGACCAGAGCCGCGTCTTCGGCAAGCTCACCATCCACGTGCGCACCGTCGACAAGATGGAGCCCGCGCAGCTGAAGACTTACACGCCGGCGGAGATTTTCAAATTCGGACAGTACGATTCCGAGAAGTTCGTGAAGACCGGGGACGGGGGCTTTGGGCAGCCGGGCGACATGTACCTGCGCGCTTCCGGACAGATGCCGCTCGCGACCGCTCCCATTACCGACAAGGTGCGCCAGGAGTACGACACCCTGGTCAGCCAGTACCTGATTCCCGCCTTGCAGAAAAAATAAGCGCCTCAGGGTTTGGAGCGCGGCGCGGGCGGAGTGTGCCGGCGCGATTTGCGCGGGCGGCGTTCGGCCTTGGGCGCCCGCGCGGCAATCAGCGGCCAGAAATCCGGCCCCGCCATGTCCAGCCTCCAGACGCCAAAACCCCGCAGCCGCTCGCGTCGCATCAGTTGCAATTTTGCCGACCAGCTGCGCGCGTCCTCGTACCAGACCGTGTGCTTCACCCCCGCCTCTTGATACTCGAACCAGTGTGAGCGCCAGCGCTCGTCCCAGCGGGGACGCAGCCCGTGCCGGGCGAGCAGTCCGCGGGCTTCGGCGGTAGTGAGCGCCCGCGCCGGCGGGGAGTCGGCTTTATCGGTCCAGTCGCGGCCGTAGAGTGGAATGCCCAGCAACAGCTTGGACCGTGGCACGCGGGTGAGCGCGTAGGCGAGCGCGCGCTCCACCCACTCGTAGCCGGCGATGGGCCCTGGCGGGCCGGTGCGCACGGAGTGGTCGTAGGTCATGAGGGAAAGAAAGTCGGCGGCGCGGCCCAGGGCGCGATAATCGAAAGCTGCCGACCAGGTGCCGCGAATGCCCGCGCCGGGACCGGTTTTGACGGGGTTGAAGCGCGGCACTACGGCGACGCTAAGCAGGCGGCCCTCGCGGTGCAAGCGCGCCGCCGCGCGCCGCACAAAACGCGTGAAGCGCGCGCCGTCCTCGGGGGCGATGTTTTCCAGGTCAATCTGAAAACCCACAAAGCCGTTGCGCCGCGCCAGGTAGGCGAGATAGGTCACGGCGCGCTCCTGTGCGCGCGGGCTGTCGAGCAGCGCCGTCACCGGGCCGCGCTCGAAACCCTTGTTGAAAAGTAGGGGCATCACGGGAATGCCCTCGCGGCGGCACAACTCCAGCAGCTCGGGCGACACGTCGCCGGTCACCACTCCGTCGGGAGCCACCCAATAGGCCTGCGGCGCAAAGACGGTGATT
>JBJKQV010000069.1:0-3967 GCA_046704985.1 Terriglobia bacterium | reverse complement strand
GCTGCGGCCCGCGGCGCTCTGCCGGCGGAAACGGCCCGGCGGTTTGAGAATGGCGCCGCCGCGCAGGCAGGCGGCAGCGGGGAAGCGGGCGCGGCGGAAGGGAACGTGCGCTTCTCGGGCTCGGCGGAAACCGGCGCGGGGGGCGAGGCGACGAGCGGCGCGGCGGGCGGAGGCATGGAACCTTCCGCCGGCGACCTGGAGGCGAGCGCGGAGAATTCTTTTCTGCTTTCCGGCAGCGTGGCGCAGGCCGCCACGCCGGAAGGCGACATGGCGCGCCGCGACCGGCGCATGGAACGCTTTCGCCGCATGCGCGGCGGCCAGCAAGCCCCGGGATTTGGAGGCGGAGGCGGCGGGCGCGAGGAAGGATTCATCATGTTCGCCGGGCGCTTCGGCGGCCGCCGGCAGATCAACCGCCTGCGCGGCAACCTGATGGAGAGCTACTCGAACTCCGAGCTCAATGCCCGCCCTTACGCGCTCAACGGACCTGCGGCGCCGCAGATTCCCACCTGGCGTGAGCGCCTGGGCGTGGGGTTGGGCGGGCCGCTGGTGATTCCGCACGTTTACAACGGCCTCAACAAGACCAGCTTTTTTGTGCACTACAACCTCGACCGCGCGCGCACCCCTTTTGACAGTTACGCGACCGTTCCCACGCTGCTCGAGCGGCAGGGGAATTTTTCCCAGACGGTCATTCCCTCCGGGCCCCTGGCGGGGACTACGCCGGTGCTCTACAACCCGCAGCCCAGCGCTTGCAGCTCCGGCGCGACGTTTGCCGATAACACCATTCCCGCCTGCGCGCTCAATTCCGCCGCCACGGGTCTGCTCCAATACATTCCGCTTCCCAACCTCCCCGGGCAGGTGCAGAACTACCACCTGCGCGAGGCGCTGCCTTCCTCCAGCGACCGGCTGATGGTGCGCGTCGGGCAGCAGCTTTCCGCCCGCGACAGCCTGAGCGTTTTCTACTTTTTCAATTCCACGCGCTCGCAGTCGGTCTCGAATTTCCCCGCGCTCACCACGCGCCTGTCGTCGCGCGGCCAGAACGTCAACATCAACGAGAGCCACACCTTCAGCCCGCACGTGGTGAATACGCTGCTCGTGAACTTCAACCGCCAGCGCGTTTCCACGCTCAATCCCTTTGCCTACACGCAAAATGTCGCCGGCGATCTGGGCATCCAGGGCATCTCCAGCGACCCGCGCGACTGGGGCCTGCCGCAGATCGGCTTCACCAACTTCACCGGGCTCAACGACACCATTCCCGCCCTCAACCGCAACCAGACGGGGCGGCTGGTGGACATCCTGATTGTGAATTCCGGAAAGCACAACCTGCGCCTGGGCGGCGAGGTGCGCCGCGTCTGGCGCAACACCTTGCAGGACCCCGACGCGCGCGGCACCTTCAACTTTACGGGCTTCACCACCAGCGAGTTCAACGCCCAGGGGTATCCGGTGGCGGGCACCGGCTACGATTTCGCCGACTTCCTGCTCGGCCTTCCCCAGGTCACTTCCGTGCGCTACGGCACGAGCAGCAATTATTTTCGCTCCTGGGTCTTTTCCGGCTTCGCGCAGGACGATTGGCGCGCCAGCCCGCACCTGACCCTCAACCTGGGCCTGCGTTACGAATTCTTCCAGCCCCTGTCGGAAAAATACGGACACCTCTCGGACCTGGAAATCGCTCCCGGCTACTCGGCGGTGACGGTGGTGACGGGGCAGAACCCCAACGGGCTGCCCGCTTCGCTGATTCACGGAGATGCCAACAACTGGTCGCCGCGCGTGGGCTTGGCTTACCGGCCGTGGAGTCGGCACACGCTGGTGCTGCGCGCCGGTTACGGCATCTTCTACGACGATTCCATCTACCTGCGCCTGGTTCCCAATCTCGCCAATCAGCCGCCCTTCGCCCAGGCTTCCACGCTCACCACCAGCGCGCAGCAGGTGCTGACCCTTCAGAACGGTTTTCCAACCCTGGCGCCCAGCGTCATCAGCAACACCTACGCCGTGGATCCCAATTTCCGCACCCCCTACGGGCAGACCTGGAACTTCACCCTCGACAGCGAGATCGCCCGCGACCTGATTCTTTCCGTCGGCTATGTGGGCACCAAGGGCAGCAAGCTCGACCTGCTGCTGGGCCCCAACCTGGCCACCTCTTCCAATCCGCTCGACACCCAGAACAACCTGACGCTCGCCAACGCCCAGCAGTTCACCTACGAGACTTCCGGCGCTTCGTCCATCTACCAGGGCTTGCAGGTGGGTTTGCGCCGGCAGTTCCACAGCGGCTTCGCGCTCAACGCCACCTACACTTTTTCCAAGTCGATTGACGACGCGGCGAGCGTGGGCGGAGCGGGGCGAAGCGTGGCGCAGAACTATCTCGACCTGGCGGCGGAGCGCGGATTGTCGTCCTTCGACGTCCGCCACAAGCTGCTGGTGAATGAAATCTACGAACTGCCCTTCGGAGACCGCAAGCGTTGGCTGAACCGCGGCGGGCCGCTGGCGGCGGTGGTGGGCGACTGGCAGATAAGCGGCTTCGCCACCTTGCAATCCGGGACTCCCTTCACCGCCCAGGTGCGCGGCAACCAGAGTAACAACAACGGCACGGGCGCTTACTTTTCCGAGCGCGCCGACGCCACCGGACTGCCCGTCAGCCTGCCCGGCGGCGACCGCACCACGCTCGACTTTTTCAATACCGCCGCTTTCACGCTGCCGGCGGCCGGGGAGTTCGGCAACGCCGGACGCAACACCATTCCCGGGCCGTCGAGCATCACCTTCAACATGGCGCTGGGGCGCTTCGTCACCTTCTCGCGCGAGAAGAATATCCGCGCCAACTTCCGCATCCAGGCGCAGAACCTTTTCAATACGCCGAATTTCACGGGCCTGGCCACGGTCGTCAACGCCTCGAATTTCGGCCGCGTCACCTCCGTCGCCTCGATGCGCAGCCTGACCTTTACGGCACGGGTGATGTTCTGATGCCGAGTGGGGTCAAAACGCGGAAGGGAACGCGCCAGCGATGGGTGCGGGCAGTGGTGACCGCCGCGCTGGCGCTGGGTGGGTTGGGAGCGGGAGCGTTTTTCGCCCAGAATCCTCCCGCCTCCGAGGTGCAGTCGAACGCGGGCAGCAATCAATCGCAAACCTACGTCCTGCACGCGCAGCGCAACGAAGTGCTGGTGGACGTGCGCGTGACCGACAAGCACGGGCAGCCCGTCGCCGGCCTCAAGCAGCAGGATTTCCGGGTGCTCGAAGACGGCGTGCCGCAGAAGATTGATTCCTTCAGCTTCGAGAACGTGGAGCAGTTGGCCACCGCCTCGGCGGCCAACGGCCCGCCGCCGGTGATTGACCTGAGCAAGCTGCCGCCCAAGGCCGACCTGGGGCCGGTAGTCGAGAATCACCGGATGATCGTGCTCTTCTTCGACCTCACCTCCATGCCGGTTGACGACCTGATGCGGGCGCTTAACTCGGCGCAGGAATTCGTGCAGAAGCAGATGACTCCCGCCGACCTGGTGGCGGTGGCGACTTACACCTCCGACCTGCGAGTGCTCCAGGACTTTACCAACGACCGCGACGCGCTCTCCAAAGCGCTGAAGTCGATCCGCCTGGGCGAATCGTCGTCGCTGGCGGGCGCGGGCCCGGAAGGCGACGCGGGAACCACCAACGAAAGCGGCGAGGAAATCGTGACTCAGGACACCTCCGCCGCCTTCACTCCCGACGAGACGGAATTCAACATCTTCAACACCGACGAAAAACTGACGGCGCTCGAGTCACTGGCGCGCAGCCTGCGCGACATCCCGGGGCGCAAGTCGGTGATTCACTTTTCGAGCGGCATCGAGCGCACGGGGGTCGAGAACCAGGCGCAGCTGCGCGCCACCACCGACGCCGCCAACCGCAGCGACGTCTCGTTCTACACCGTGGACGCGCGCGGCCTCGCCGCCCTGCCGCCCGGCGGCGATGCCACTTCCGCCAGCCCCTCGGGTACGGCGCTCTACAC
>JBJKQV010000068.1:0-4417 GCA_046704985.1 Terriglobia bacterium | reverse complement strand
ACACCGCGCGGGCGATGGCCACCCGCTGCTGCTCTCCGCCCGATAGCGCAAAGGGCTTGTAAGGGAGCTTGGGCCGCATGCCCAGCATGTCCACCACCGAGTCAAAGCGGTGGGGGTTGAAGCCGTTGCCCTGAATGTGCTGGGCGATGGAGATGTTCTGCGCGGCGGTGAGGGTGGGCAGCAGGTTGAAGCGCTGGAACACGAACCCGATCTTGTGGCGGCGGAAGCGCGTGCGGTCGGCGTCGCCCATGGCGGTGAAATCGTTCCCGTCCACACACACCTTGCCGCTCGTCGGCGCCGTCAGGCCCCCCAGGATGTGCAGCAGGGTCGACTTCCCGCACCCCGAGGGCCCCACGATGGCGACAAAGTCCCCTTCCTGAACCACCAGGTTCACGCCCCGCAGCGCCGACACCTGCACCTTGCCGAGCCGGTAGGTCTTCTTCAGGTCTTCGGTCAGGATGATGGGTTCCACTCGGTCCTCTGAACCGTGTCCGCGCCTATTCGTAAGCGAGAGCGTCCACGGGATCCAACTGCGCCGCGCGCAGGGCGGGGTAGAAGGATCCGATCAGGCTTCCCGCCGCCGCCAGGATGGCCGCATAGATCGCCCACTCGAGCGTCAGCAGGATGCTCAGCGTAGGGAAGATGTCCGCCATGATCCGGCGCGCCAGAAAGGTCCCGGCGTATCCTGCCAGCACTCCCAAAATGCAAATCATCGCCGTCTCGCGCAGGATCAGTTCGATTATATAGCCTTTCGAGGCTCCCAGGGATTTCAAGATGCCGATTTCGCGCGTGCGCTCGGTGATGGTGGTGTACATGGAAAGGAAGATCACCAGGAATCCGATGGCCACCGCCACCGAAATCATGGCAGTCAGGAAGGCGTTGAGGGCGGGCAGGTTGTTGGAGGTCATCAGCGACATATATTCGCGGATGGAGAGCACCTGGTAGCGGGGCAGGAGCGCGTGGATGCCCTTCACCACGTCCTGCGTGTAGCCCGGGTCGGTGCACTTGACGAAAAAGATCGAAGCCTTGTCCTTGGCTCCCGACAGGTCCTGGGCGGTCGCCAGGGGAATGAACAGCCGCGCGCCCTTCCCGTGCTCGACGATGCCCGCCACCCGGAAGTCGTGGTTGAGGAACTCCAGCGTCTTGCCCACCTTGACGTCGTGTGCGCGCGCGTACCAGTCGTCCACCAGGATGTCGTAGGGCCCCTTCAGCGGCCCCCCGGAGTGGTAGACGAACCCCCCCGTCACCCGGTTGAACGAATCCATGTCGATGCCGTAAATCAGGTTGATGCCGCCCACCGAGCTGAACTGGAACAGCACCGGGGCCACCGACTGCACGTGCGGCACCTTCTCTTTCAGCAGGTCGCCGATCTTGATGGGCATGGGGGCGCTGGTCATGGCGAAGAAATAGGAGGCGCCGGGAGGCTGCACGAGCACGTCGGCCCCCACCCCCTGCACTCGCTTCGCCGAGTCGTTCAGCATGCCGGTCGTCAGCCCCACCACCAGCAGCACCATCCCCACCTCGATGGCCACCGCCAGCACGCTCACCACGGTGCGGATGGGGCGGTGCAATAGGTTGGCGACCACCATCTTATATTCCATGGGGCGCCTCCCCGCTTCGCCGCGCGCTCAGCTTCACTTCCTGGGCGTTCTTAGGCTTTTGCAGCTGGAACTTCTGCGGCTCGATGGGCCGGCCGAAAGTCGCCTTCTGGATGGTAATGTGCAGCCGGTAATCCTCCACCGGCCGGTTGAGATCGATCTCGGAGGGGTATTCCACGCCGCCGAAGTCGCGGTAATGGAAGTAGTGCACGTCCTCGCGGATGGCGCCTCCGGCGCCGAAAACTTCCAGACGCGTCACGCGCAGGTCCGTGCGGTCGAACCAGACGCGCCGCACCGGGAAGAACTCCTCGGGGGCTTTCCCCGCCTGCAGCTCGGTCACCACGTAATACCGCCCCGGCTGCGTGTCCTCCTCCTCGAAGGAGATCCGGTCCTTGCCCAGCGTCAGGGGAGCGATGAACAGCGCTTCCAGGATGTGCTGGGGGCGCAGGTTTTCGAGCGGATTCTTGGCCGGGCGGGTGACCTCGGTCGAGCCGACGATGAACTTCTGCTGGGAAGGAATGTAAACCTGGAACTGGTGACCGTCGGAGGCCATATCGAAGATGTCCGTGCCCACGACCGGCGCCTCGCCCAGCACCCGGATGCGCTCCGGCGGTTCGGCCAGAATGAACGCTTTCACGCTCTGATATTCCTTGATGACCCCGCTGTACACGGAGCCCGCCGTGGGCTGCAATTCCACCGTGGCGGTCAGGGTTTGTATCTTCTCACTCTGAGATTGCAAGCGAGCCAGCAAGTCGGGAAGCGAGGCGTCCAGGGCGGGGCGGGGAGCATGCCCCGGAGCCACATGGGTAATCCGCCGCACCGCGCAGCCTGAAACGGCAAAAACCGCCAGGATGAGGGCTCCCAGAGCCCCCCGACGGCACGTCAGCGATAGGAATAGGTCTCGCAATCCGACAAACTCACAGTCTATCAGCCCCCGGTCCGAGTGTCAACGAAGCCAACTCTTCCGACTAACTCGCTGAAAACACAGCAGGTTTATCTGGGCCGGGCAGCCGGTTTGTTCCTAATTAAGATGCACCAAATTCGAGCCTTGTTTCCACTTTTCTTTCGCCTTGTGGCTTTTTGCCCTCTCCCGTGCAAAATTCTTGCCGGCTTCCTTAGCGCTGACTGGAGGCTAATCTTTTCGCGCCGCCCGAGCGCCGGGCACCGGGACTTGCAAGCTCCCCACCAACTCAGCCAGGTGCAAACGGTGGCGCCGGCAATAGTCGCCCAGGCCTTCGACGATGCGCAATGCCGTGTCGGGGGCGTAGAAATTCGCCGTCCCCACTTGCACGGCGCGCGCGCCGGCGATGATGAACTCCAAGGCGTCCTCCGCGCCTGCGATGCCGCCCATGCCCACGACGGGAATCTGCACGGCGCGCGCTACCTGGTAGACCATGCGTACCGCCAGGGGCTTGATGGCCGGCCCCGATAATCCCGCCGTCAGGTTGGAAACCCGCGGCGCGCGCGTTTCCGGGTCAATGGCCATGCCCACGAAGGTGTTGACCAGCGACAGCGCGTCGGCGCCCGCGCCTTCCGCCGCCCGCGCCATTTCCGCGATGTCCCCGACGTTGGGTGACAGCTTCACCATCAGCGGATAGCGCGCCACCCGCTTGGCCGCCGCCACCACTTCCTCGGTCAGCTTCGGGTCGTTGCCGTAGACCATCCCTCCCCGCCGCGTGTTGGGGCAGGAGATATTCAGCTCGTATGCGTCGATGCCCTCTCCCCGATTGAGGATTTCGATGCAGCGCACGTAATCCTCGGTCGAGTACCCAAAGACATTGACGATGCAGCGCGCCCTCAGGTTGCGGAGGAATGGAAGTTTCTCTTCCAGGAAGCGCCGCGCCCCCACGTTTTGCAGGCCGATGGCGTTGAGCATTCCCGCCGAGGTCTCGTAGATGCGCGGCGGCGGGTTGCCCTCCATGGGCTCGGCGGAGATGCCCTTCACGCAAATGCCGCCCAGTTGGTTGAGGTCAATCAGGTGGGCAAATTCCTGCCCGTAGCCGAACGTCCCGCTCGCTGTCAGCACGGGATTCTGGAAGCGGATGCCGGCGATGACGGTCTCCAGGCGCGGCGTGAACTCCGACGGCGCTCGCTCCGCAGCTGGCTGCCGGCCGGACTTCTTTCCGGTCTTCCTGCTTCCGGCTTCTGGCTTCCGGCTTCCGGCTTCTGGCTTCTTCTTCCTCACGTCTTGGCGATGCTCTCCTTTTCCCAAACCACCTGTTCGGCCCAAAAGACCGGCCCTTCCGTGCACACGCGCTGGTAGGCGCCGTGCCCGCTGCCCTGAACGCGGATCGAGCAGCCGAGACAGACTCCCAACCCGCAACCCATGCGGTTCTCCATGGAGACCAAACAGGGTTGCTGGAACTTCCTTGCCAGCCCCACCACTGCGTGCAGCATTCCCCAGGGGCCGCACACCATGAGTAAATACTTGCGGCCGCGATGGTGGGCGAGGAAACCCTCGAGCGGTTGAGTGACCAATCCACGCTGGCCGCGCGAGCCGTCCTCGGTCGCCAGAACCGTTCCTGCCACCAGTGGGCGGAACGCTTCCACGCCCACCAGGTCGGCGCGCGTGCGCCCTCCGAAAAAGAGCCGCTGTCGAAGGCCCGCGCGCCCCAGTTCGCGCGCCGCCATCAGCAGCGCCGCGATGCCGATGCCTCCCGCCACGTGCAGGACTTCGCCCGCCTCGCGCGCCGTCGCCATGTAATCTTCCGCCTTGAAACCGTGCCCGAGCGGCGCCAGCAAGCCCACGCGCTCGCCGGGTTTCAGCCCGGCCATCAGCGCCGTCCCCCGGCCCACGACTTTGTAGAGCAGCTGTATGA
>JBJKQV010000067.1:0-6726 GCA_046704985.1 Terriglobia bacterium | reverse complement strand
AAGCAGAAGCTCCACGAGGCCATCGCGCAAGCCCGCAAGCTGCTCTGACCGCGCCCGCGGCAGAGACCCGATCGTCAGGGAGCGGAGGACAACCCTCCGCTCCCTCTCCTACCAGATACACCTCCTGTGCCCCCCAGTATCTCCCCACCGAGCGGCCCCTTCACTGGGCGCAGGCGTGCCCGTGCGCCCTGACAAATTGACGTAGGTCAACAATTCCGCCTATAATTGTTAGTCTGGGCTGAAAAACGAGTTTAAATCCTCCAGAGGAGCGTCGAAATGTCGCTACGCATCAATGATATTGCCCCTGACTTTGTGGCCGAAACCACGCAGGGAACCCTCAAATTCCACGAATGGATCGGGGACGGATGGGCGGTCCTCTTTTCCCACCCCAAGGATTTCACCCCCGTGTGCACCACCGAGCTGGGTTACATGGCCGGTCTGGAGCCGGAATTCAAGAAGCGCAACTGTAAGATTCTGGGCCTGAGCGTGGACCCCGTCGACAACCACAGCAAGTGGGCGGTGGACATCGAGGAGACGCAGGGCCACAAGGTGAACTACCCCATGATCGGCGACCCGCAGCTCAAGGTGGCCAAGCTCTACGACATGCTTCCCGCCGAGGCCGGGGAGTCCTGCGAGGGCCGCACCGCCGTCAACAACCAGACGGTGCGCACCGTGTTCGTGGTCGGACCGGACAAGAAAATCAAGCTCATGCTCACCTATCCGATGAGCACGGGGCGCAATTTCGACGAGGTGCTTCGCGCTCTGGATTCGATCCAGCTCACCGCCGCGAAGCAAGTGGCCACCCCGGCGAACTGGAAACAGGGCGGCGACGTGATCATCGCCCCGTCGATTTCCGACGAAGAAGCCAAGAAGCGGTATCCCGGCGGGTGGAAGACCGTCCGGCCTTACCTGCGCGTCGTCCCGCAACCCAAGTAGCCGGCTCGACCCGGCCCGGGGGCCGGGCGCGGCGGCACTTCCTTCTCGATCTGCACCTTCCGCCCTGGGGCCGCTTGCCGGCGGCCCCGGGGTGTGCCTTGACTTAGGGCGCCAGGAGCGGCTAATCTAGGTGATTAGGCATTTGAGAAAAATTCTCATGGGGGACACTGCGCTTTGAAACGCACCTTTCAGCCCAATCGGCGCCGGCGCGCCAAGACGCACGGCTTCCGAGTCAAAATGCGGACTCCGGGAGGCCGCAAGGTACTGAAGCGCCGGCGGCAAAAGGGCCGGCATCGCCTGGTTCCATGACACGCGGTTCAGCCCCGCACGCTTTCCCCAAGCACGCCCGGCTGCTGCGCCGTGCGGATTTCCGAACAGTCTATGAGCAGGGGCAGCGGCGGAGCGCCTCGTTATGCACCGTCTTCTGGCATTCGAACGGCCTGCGGTTCTCCCGCCTGGGGATCACGGTCCCCGTGCGGGTGGGGAACGCCGTGGTGCGCAACCGCATCAAGCGGCGGGTGCGGGAAATCTTCCGGCTCAACCGGGCGAGCGTCCCGGCAGGCTGGGACATCGTGGTGAACCCGCGCCGGGGAGCGGCCCGGGCGGCCTTTGCCTCGCTCACCCGCGAGCTGCTGCGCACGTTCCCGCGCCAGGGGCCCAAACCTCCGGGCGAGGAGGGGTGTTGAAGTTCCTGGCCTTGAGCCTGATCCGTTTCTACCAGGCGGCGATTTCGCCCGCCCTGCCTTCTTCCTGCCGCTTTTATCCCACCTGCTCGGCTTATGCCGCCGAAGCGGTGGAGCGCTACGGCGTCTGGAAGGGAGCCGGGCTGACCGCGCGGCGTCTGCTGCGCTGCCGCCCGTTCGGCGGCCACGGTTACGACCCGGTCCCTGAAGAGCCGGGACTGGGGGCTGGGAATTCGTTAAGCCGGGCCACCTAGGGGACTCCTGGCTTCCGGCTTCTGATTTTTGGCTTCTGATTTCTGATTTCTGATCTTACCGATGAACCAAGAGAAACGAGTACTGCTGGCGTTTGCGATTTCCGTCGGGTTCCTGCTGGTTTGGGGATCGCTGATCGTCAAGAAGAAGCACCCCGCCACGCCCCCGCCGACCAAGACCGAAGCGCCTGCAACCCAGGCGGCGGCGAAGGGCGCAAAAGCTCCCGCCGGCAAGCCCGCCGCTGCGGCCGCCAAGAAACCCGCCCCTCCCCCGCGCGTCAAGCTGCCGGTGGTGGAAGGCACCGAGGCACAGCAGATTGTGGTCGATAGCAAACGCTACCAGGTGACCTTCTCCACACAGGGGGCGGTGGTCCGGAGCTGGGTGCTCAAGAAATACCACGACGAGCAGGGCAAGCCGCTCGACATCGTCAACCCCGCGGCGTGCGAGAAGATGGGTTTTCCGCTCAGCCTGCGCGTCAGCGACTCCGCGCTCACCTCCAAGCTCAACACCGCGCTCTACACGGCGCAGCCCGCCGGAGCAGTTCTCCAGGCGCCGGCGCAACTGAAGTTCACTTACAGCGACGGCTCGGTGCGGGTGGTGAAGACCTTCACTTTCGGGTCGGGATACAACGTCCACGCCGAGGTGAGCGTCTTCGACGGCCGCAAGGACCTGCCCGTGACGGTGGAGTGGCCGGGCGGGTTCGGCGACCACTCCGAGCCCCCCGAGATGGCCACCATGCTCCAGAACGGCGTCTATCAGGCGCCGGGCGGAGACATGAAAACCGAATCGCTGACCGGGCACTGGTACTCGCACTTCATCGGCGGGTCGTCGGCCAAGTCCCACGCCGCCGTTTCCGGTCCGCTGCTTTTGGCGGGGCTCGAGGACCGCTACTTTACCGGCCTGTTCATTCCCGCCTCGACGCAGATGGGGCTGGAGCTGAACCGCGTCAAGTGGACTCCCCCGCAGGACGAAAAGGAGGCGAAGAAGAAGGAAGAAGCCAAGCCCGTTGAGGAGCTGACCGCCGCGGTCAGCAGTCCGGGCGGCAAGCCTTTCAAGTTCCGGCTCTTTGTGGCGCCCAAGGACCTGCAGTTGCTGCGCGCCGAAAACCCTCCCCTCGGAGGGCTGGTGGACTTCGGCTGGTTCGGCTTCATCGCCAAGCCGCTCTTCCTGGCCATGCGCTACATCTACGACCACTGGATCCACAACTACGGCTGGGCCATCGTCATCCTCACCATCCTCATCAACATGGCGATGTTCCCGCTCAAGCTGAAGCAGATCCGCTCCGCGCAGCAGATGCAGAAGGTGGCGCCCATCGTCAAAGGCATCCAGGATCGCTACAAGCAGTACAAGTTCAACGATCCGCGCAAGCAGCGAATGAACCAGGAAGTAATGAAAATCTACAAGGAGCACGGGGTCAATCCCCTGGGTGGATGCCTGCCCATGGCCTTGCAGATTCCCTTCCTGTACGGCTTCTACCGCGTCCTGGAGCTGCCCATCGAGCTGCGCCACGCCCCCTGGATTCTCTGGATCAAGGACCTCTCGGCGCCCGACAAGTACCACCTGATGGGCTTCCCGCTGCCCATCCTGCCCACCCTGATGGTCATCTCGATGTTTATCATGACCAAGATGACGCCCATGCCCACCGCCGATCCGGCGCAGAAGCGCATGATGATAATTATGCCCGTCGTCTTCGGCATCATGTTCTATAATCTCGCCAGTGGGCTGGTGCTCTACTTCCTGATCGCCAACCTGGTGGGCATCGCGCAGCAGGTCTTCATCAACAAGACCATGCCCGTGCCCGCCCTGGTGCCCGCGCCGCACAAGGCCGCGGAGGCCAAAGAATAGTATGGAACCGCCACGCGACAACCCGCCCGCCCCTGAGCTGGAGCAGATCGTTTCCGCCCTCCAGGCGTTCCTGGGCGAAGTGCTGCGCCACAGCGGGCTGGAGCTGAGCTTCCGCGTCGTCCCCGGCAAGGCGGGCGAAGACGGCGCGCCGGCGGCCGCCTTGGTGGTGGACCTTTCGGGAGCCGACGCGGGGCTGCTGCTGGAAAAGAACGGGTCGCTGCTCGATGCGCTGGAATACCTGACGCTCAAGGCGCTGCGCGTGGATGAGGAGCGCGTGGGGCGCGTCAGCTTCGACTGCCAGGACTGGCGCTGGCTGCGCGTGCAGGAGCTGCGCCTGGCGGCGCAGGTGGCCGCCCAGCGGGTGATGGAGACGGGCATGCCGTTTCCCCTCAACCCCATGAACGCGCGCGAGCGCCGCATCGTCCACCTGGCGCTCAAGGACCAGCCGCGCGTGCAAACCCTCAGCGAAGGCTTCGGGCCCCAGCGCAAGGTGGTCATCCACCCCGCGGCGAAAGATTAAAAGGTAAAGGATAAGGGGTAAAGGGTGAGGGGTAAAAACAACGTGTTGTGTCTGCCATTTCTTGTTTTTCTTACCCTTTAGCCTTTAGCCTTTACACTTTCTCTTTTTTGCCTTTTATCCCTTAACCTTTACACTTTCGCTTTCTCTCCTTCCGGCTCCACAGCTCGGGATAAGCAGAGCGCTTGCCATGCTCAGCGAAGGAACCATCGTCGCCCTCTCCACGCCGCCCGGGCGCGGCGGACTGGGCGTGGTGCGGCTGTCGGGCGAGCGCGCCGTGGAAATCGCGACGGCGCTCGTGCGCCTTCCCAAGCTGCCGCTCGAGACGCAGCGCGCCACGCTGGGAGAATTCCTGGAGCCCGAGACCGGGCGCGTGCTCGATCAGGTGGTGGTCACCTGCTTCCGCCGTCCCCACTCCTACACTGCCGAAGACGTGGTGGAAATCTCCTGCCACGGCTCGCCCGTCCTGCTCCACTACCTGGTGGAACTGTGCCTGGCGCGCGGGGCGCGCGCCGCGGAGCCCGGCGAGTTCTCCCTGCGCGCCTTTCTGAACGGGCGCATGGACCTGACGCAGGCGGAGGCGGTCCGCGACCTCATCGAGGCGCGCACTCTCTACCAGGCGCGCGTCGCCGCCCAGCAGCGCCAGGGCGCCGTCGCGGCGCGCCTGCAACCCCACAAGCAACTGCTGCTGGAATTGATCGCGCGCCTGGAGGCGGGAATCGATTTCGCCGATGACGACGTGCCCGTGGCCCCCTGGGAGGAGGTCGAATCCGCCCTGGCGCGTATCGCGGAAGACCTCGAAAAGCTGGTGGAGGGTTACCGCGGGTACGGGCGGCTGGTGCGCGAGGGGGTGAGCCTGGCCATCGTCGGGCGGCCCAACGTGGGCAAGTCGAGCCTCTTCAACCGCCTCCTGAACCAGGAGCGCGCCATCGTCACCGCCTCGCCCGGCACGACGCGCGACTTGGTGGCGGAAAGCGCCAGCGTGGGCGGCATTCCGCTGCGCTTTGTGGATACGGCGGGCCTGCGCGAGGCGCTCGACGAGGCGGAAAAAATCGGCGTCCAGAAATCCCTGCAGGCCATCGCCGACTGCGACCTGCGCCTGCTGGTAGTGGACGTCTCCTGCGGCTGGTCGCATGAGGATACGCGCCTGCTCGACCAACTGCGCCCCCTGGGCGCGCTGCTGGTGGCGGCGAACAAGTCCGACCTGCCGGCGAAAGTGCTTCCCGAGGCGCTCGCTGCCCACCTGGCCGCTCCCCGGGGCGCCGCGTGCGAGGCGCCGGCGGCAATCCCGACGTCGGCGCTCACCGGCGAGGGAATCGAAGCGTTGCGCGCCGAGATTCTGGATGCCGCCGCGCCCGGCCGCGCTTCGGCCGCGGAAGGCGAGCTGATCTCCAACGTGCGCCACCAGCAACTGCTTCAGGAATCCCTCCAGGCGCTCGCCAAGGCCCGACAGGCCGCCGCCGGGCGCCTTCACCACGAGTTGCTCCTCGTGGACCTCTACGACGCCCTTCGCCCCCTCGACCAGACCACCGGCGCCACCGGCGTCGAGGACCTGCTGGGCAACATCTTTTCCACTTTTTGCGTGGGGAAATAAACTAGATCCGGACTTTCTTCAGGTAGGCGTCCAGTTCCCGGACGCGCAGCAGCTTGGCAAGGAGAACCATCGCCAGGAGGCCGGGCACGGTGGCGGCCACCAGCACCTCAAAAGCCCCGTGCGTAGTCTGCCAGGCGACGTGCTGCTCGAGCCAGCCCACCCAGGCGTACACGCCCCAGGCGGCCACCGCCGAAGCCGCCACCAGCTTGGCAAAGAAGACGAGCAGGGCGCCCGTCTGCGGATTGCGCAGCTTGCGGCCCAACAGGGCGAAAAGCACCGCCGCGTAGGCCACAATCCCGCAGGAGCTCGCCAGCGCCAGCCCCAGGTGCGCCAGGCGGCGCACGAAGAGCCAGTAGAGGGGCAAGGTGAGAAAGGTGAGCACCGTCCCGACGATGGCGGGCGTCAGCGTGTCGCGCGTGGCGTAGAAGCCCCGCGCCAGGATGTTCTGGATGCCCCAGGCGAACATCCCCAGCGAGAAGAAGATCAGGGTGGCGGCGGTGGCGTTCAGGTCGAAAGGACTCAGCCGGGTGTGTGAAAAAACGAAGAAGACCAGCGGGCGGCTCTCGGCGATAGTGAGGGCGGAAATCGGCACCAGAAGCAGCAGCACGCCCTTGATGGTGGAGTTGAGTGTGTGGTTGAGTTCCTCGAACTCGCCCTCCGAATACAACTGCGCCAGAAAGGGGAAGGAAGCCACCGCCGCCGCCTGGCCCACTACGCCCAGGGGCACACGCATCAGCATCTTGGCGTAGGTCAGCCAGGTGATGGAAGCCGCCTGCAGGTACGACCCGAACCAGCGGATAATCCAGTCGTCGGTAAAGACCAGCGACAGCGCCAGCATGATGGGGATGGAAAGCTTGACGAAGAGACGGAAGCCCGGGTGGCGCAGGTCGAGGTTGGGG
>JBJKQV010000066.1:0-5155 GCA_046704985.1 Terriglobia bacterium | reverse complement strand
CCGCTGCGCCGCAGCACCCTGCACATCCTGCGCGGGCTCTACGTCCCCGCCTCCTCGAGCGACATCCGCCAACGGGTGGCCGCCGGGCGCCGGGTGGCTGGCCTTGTTCCGCCGCTTGTGGAAGAATACATCCGGAAGGAGGGACTCTACCGGTCCCGCCGAGCGGGACGCCTGTGATGATGCCCACGCCTCTGCGTCTGGCCGTGCGCGCGGCCCAGGATCACAAAGCCCGGGAACTGAGTCTGCTCGATATGGAAGGCCAGTGCGCCTTCGCGGATTTCTTCCTGATCTGCAGCGGCACCTCCACGCGCCACGCGCAGGCGATCTCCGACGCCATCCGCGAGCAGTTGGAAAGCGCCGGCGTGACCCCCACGCACGTGGAGGGCTACCGGCAGGCCGAGTGGATTCTGCTCGATTACCTGCATTTCGTGGTCCACATCTTCTCCGAGCGGGCGCGGCACTTCTACGACTTGGAGCGGCTGTGGCGTTCGGCGTCGCAGGTGGCGGTGCCCGAAGACGGCGAATAAGAAATGAGCGCTCCTGCCAGCGGCGAAGGTCTGCTTCCGCCCGCCCCGGCCTGGGTGGGCGACGACCCGGCGAGCGTCCGGCTGCGCGCCCTGGCCGCCAAGCTCGCCGCCATGCCTTCCTCGCTGCTCATCCAGGGCGAGAGCGGAACGGGCAAAGACCTGCTGGCGGAAATCATCCACTACCTCGGCCCCCATCGTTCCCAGCCGCTGCTCAAGATCGATTGCGCTTCCCTGCCCGAAACGCTGGTTGAGAGCGAATTGTTCGGCCACGAGCGTGGCGCCTTTACAGGCGCCACGGGCACGCGCGTGGGACGGCTGGAGCTGGCCGGTGAAGGCGCGCTGGTGCTGGACGAAGTCTCCGCCCTGACGCCCGCCATGCAGGGCAAGCTACTGAGGGTCGTCGACCAGCGGCGCTTCGAGCGCCTGGGTTCGAACACGCCGCGCCGCCTGCGGGCGCGCATCCTCGTCCTTACTTCCGCCGACCTGGAGCGCGGGGTGCGCGAGGGCTGGTTCCGCGAAGACCTTTTCTACCGGCTGAACGTGGTGCCGGTCAAGATTCCGCCCCTGCGCGCGCGGCCTGGCGACATCGCGCCGCTGGCCGCGCACTTTGTGCGCCGGCTGGCCGTGCTGCACGGGGTCGCGGCGTGGCCGCTTTCGGCGGCGGCGCAGGCGGCGCTCGAGCGCCACACCTTTCCCGGCAACGCCCGCGAATTGCGCAACCTGGTGGAGCGCGCGTTGGTGGAAGCCCCGGGGCCGCGCCTGGAAGTCTCCGACCTGCGGGGCCTCGAGTCCGGCTCACCCAGCGGCGCCGCGCACAAAGATTCGCTCCGCGACATGGAAAGGACTTACATTAGGGAGGTGCTGAAATCCACGGGGGGGCGCAAATCGCAAGCCGCCGCCATCCTGGGAATCAGCCGCAAGACCCTGTTCATGAAGTGCAAGAAGTACGGCCTGGGTTGACGGCCATGCGCATCCGCATCCTCTGGGAAGGCAAGACCAAGAATCCGCACCTGCGCGCGCTGCAAAGCGACTACGCGGCGCGCATCGGACGCTTCCTGGAGGTGAAGGTAGAGGAGCTTCCGGCACGGGCCGGCCGCTCCGGGAAAAACGACAAGCTCTCCTCCGGCGAGCGCCGGCTGCTCGAAAAACTGAAGGGCAGCCGCACCGTCCTGCTCGACGAGCGCGGGCGGCAGTGGTCGTCGGCGGAGTTCGCCGCTTGGCTGGGACGCGAAGGAGTGACCGGAACGCGCGACCTGGCGTTTCTGGTAGGCGGGCCGGAGGGATTTTCCTCCGCCTTCCGCCGACAGGCCGACCTGCTGGTGGCGCTCTCGCGCATGACCTTGACGCGCGACTGGGCGCGCACCCTGTTGCTGGAACAGATTTATCGCGGCTTCACCATTCTGCGCGGGTATCCTTATCCCCGCTGAAGCCGCGGCGCGAGGGACACTTGGCAAACGGCAAAAAAGGTCTGATCATCATCTTCACCGGCCCCGGCAAGGGCAAGACCACCGCCGCCCTGGGTACCGCCATGCGCGCCGTGGGCCAGGGGATGAAGGTATTGATGGTACAATTCCTCAAGGGTTCGTGGCATTACGGCGAGCTGGACGCGGCGGGCCTGCTGGGCGACGAGCGCCTGAAGATTCTGCCCATGGGCCGGGGCTTCGTGAAGGTGGGCGCCGAGAAGCCCGACCCCGAGGACGTGCGCCGGGTCGAGGAAGCCTGGACCTTCGCGCAACAGAACATCCTGAGCGGCGCCTACGACCTGGTGATCCTGGACGAGATCAACTACGCCATCAGCTACAAGATGCTCGACCCTCAAGCGGTGGCGGAGGTTCTGGACCGGAAACCGTCCCTGGTTCACGTGGTGCTGACGGGGCGCAACGCCCACCCGGCGCTGGTCGAGCGCGCCGACCTGGTGACGGAGATGCGCGAGGTAAAGCACCCTTACCAGAAAGGCATCGCCGCCCAGCGCGGCATCGAATACTGATATGACCTGGTTCCGCAAAGAAAAACAGGCCCTGGAACCGCAGCCGGAAAAGCGCGTGCAGACCGAAGGGCTGTGGGAGAAGTGCGGCGGCTGCAAGAAAACCATCTGGAAGAAGGACCTGGAAGCCAACCTACAGTGCTGCCCCAAGTGCAACCACCATTTCAAGATGAGTGCCCGCGACCGGCTGGCGATGCTCTTCGACGACAACCGCTACACCGAGCACGACACAGGATTGAGCTCCACCGACCCCTTGCAGTTTCGCGACAGCAAAAGCTACCGCGACCGGCTGAAGAAGGCCGAGAAGCAGACGGGGCTGAAAGACGCGCTGATTACCGGCGAGGGAAAACTGGACGGCCGCGCGGCGGTCATCTGCGCCATGGAGTTCCGCTTTGTGGGCGGGAGCATGGGGGCGGTGGTGGGCGAAAAGATCACGCGCGCCATTGACCGCTCGATCGAGAAGCGCCTGCCGCTGGTGATCGTCTCCTGCTCGGGCGGGGCGCGGATGATGGAAGGGGCCATCAGTCTGATGCAAATGGCCAAAATCTCCGCCGCCCTGGCGCGCCTCGACGAGGTCCGCCAGCCCTACATTTCCGTGCTCACCGACCCCACCACCGGCGGGGTGACGGCCAGCTACGCGATGCTCGGTGACCTGAACATCGCTGAGCCCGCCGCGCTGATCGGCTTTGCGGGGCCGCGCGTCATCGAGCAGACGATCCGCCAGAAGCTTCCCGAGGGGTTCCAGCGCGCGGAGTTCCTGCTCGCCCACGGCATGCTCGACGCCATCGTCGCCCGCAAGGATCTGAAAGCTTATCTTTCCCGGGCGTTCCGCTTCCTGAGCGCCTGAGCCCCCGCGGGCACACAACCGGGCACCCTATGGATTATTCGCAATCACTTCAGGCGCTGGCCAGTCTCGGCCACGAACTGCGCGGCATGCGCTTCTCGCTCGACCCCATCCGCCGCGTGCTCGCTGCGCTCGGGCGTCCGGAACGCGACTACCCCACCGCCATCGTCGCCGGCACCAACGGCAAAGGCTCCACCTCCGCCATGCTGGCCGGCATCCTGGAGGCCGCCGGCCACCGCACGGGGCTTTACACCTCGCCGCACCTGATGCGCGTGAACGAGCGCGTGCGCGTGAACGGCGAGGAGATCTCCGACGAAGACTTTGCCCGCGCCTTCGGCGAGGTGTGGGAGTCGGTGCGCCGGCTGCGCGAGGACGGGAGCCTGGCGCCACCCAGCTTTTTTGAATACCTCACCGCCACCGCCTTCCTGCACTTTTCGCGCGCCGCCATCGACCTGGCGGTGCTGGAGGTGGGCATGGGCGGACGGCTGGACGCCACCAACGTGACCCAGCCGCGCGTCGCCGTCATCACCAACATCGCCCTCGACCATCAGGAATTCCTCGGCACGACGCACGCCGCAATCGCCGGCGAAAAGGCGGGAGTGATCAAGCCCGGGCGGCCGGTGGTTTCCGCCTGCACGCACCCGGAGGCGGTGGAGGTCATCCGGCGCCGCGCCGCGGAGCTGGGCGCGCCGCTCCTGGAAACCTCGCGCGCTGCGCGCCTCTCGAACCTGCGCGCCCGCGAGGGCCGCTACACCTTCGACCTCGAACTGGCCGGAGAACGCTTCGCCGACCTGGAAGTTCCGCTCGCCGGGCGCTTCCAGGTTTCGAACGCCGTGGCGGCGGTGGCCGCCGCCACCCTGTTGCGCCGCGAGGGCTGGAACATCCCGGCCGCGGCGATCGCCAAGGGATTGCGCGAAGCGCGCTGGCCGGGGCGCCTGGAAACGGTTCTGGCGCGCCCGCAAGTGGTGCTGGACGGCGCGCACAATCCCGCCGCGGCGCGCGAAGTGGCCCGGTTCTACCAGCAGCACCTGGAAGGGCGGACGCTCCGGCTGGTCTACGCTTCCATGCGCGACAAGGCCATGGGCGAAATCAGCGAGATCCTTTTCCCGCTCGCCCGGCAGGTTTACCTGACGCGCCCCGACCAGGCGCGCGCCGCCAGCCCCGAGGAGATACTGGCCGCGGCATGTGTGCGGCCGCGCGAGGCGGTTTCGCTGCCCGACCCGGCGCAGGCGCTGGAAGCGGCGGTAGCCGCCAGCGCCCCCGAAGACGTGGTGCTGGCCGCTGGGTCGCTGTTCCTCGCGGGGGCCCTCAAGAAAGCTCTGTTGACCAGGCTCACGGAGAGCGCCGCCGCGCCCGCGGCCAGCGCCTCCCTTCCCTGACGCGCTCATGGAAACCGCCCGCAGCGCTTCCGAAAAGAAACCGGCCGCGGCGCACGGCCTGCGCTACACGCTCAGCTACGCGCGCTCGCTGGTCTTTACCAACCCGCTGATCTATTTCTACACCGCCGTCTGCGGCACCTTCTCACTCTGCGGGTCGCTGGTGGACAGCCGCGGGCGCTGGCAGCACTTCTGCTCGCGCACCTGGTCGTGGCTGATTCTGAAAACGAGCGGCATCCGCGTGCGCGTCCTGGGCCTCGAAAACGTCCCGGACGGCGCCGCCATCTTCTGCTCCAACCACCCCAGCGCCATGGACATTCCCATTTTTCTCGCCCACCTGCCTGTGCAGTTCCGCTTCCTGGCCAAGCGCTCGCTCTTCCACGTCCCCTTTCTGGGCTGGCACCTGCGGCGCTCCGGGCACATC
>JBJKQV010000065.1:0-3029 GCA_046704985.1 Terriglobia bacterium | reverse complement strand
CGAGCGCGGCGCCGCCGCACTCCCCCGCCTCCATCTTCTGGTTGGTGGGGGTGTTTTGGGGCGGGCTGGGGAGCGGCGCCGCGGCCCCGCTTTTCTGCTCACTCATGAAACTAGGTCAGTCCGAGCTTCTTCTTCAGAATGGGGAACAGCAGCGAAACCGGCCGCTGCTCGAGGGTGACGATCTGCGCGGTGCTGATGGTGCCGCTCGACAGGCGCAGGGGCGGCCCCTTCGGCGACGACCACTTGTAGCCGCTCTCCGTCCGCGGGTCCTTCAGCAACTGCACCTTCACCTCCGTCACCGGGCCGGCGGCGGTGATGGAGTGCACCAGCGTCTGGTTCTCGAAGTTGCGCATCAGCGCGTCGGTGCTGGAGGGAAACGCCCCTACGTAGTCCACCTTGCCGATCATGAAACCGTATTCCTCGCGCTTGACGATGGAGGGCGAAACCTCCGCCTCCATGCCCGGCAGGATGGCCTTGGCCTTGTCGGCGGGCACGTAAATCACCACCTCCAAATTCTCCTTTTCGGGCTGCAGGCTGAGGATGGGCGCGCCCGCCTGCACCAGCGCTCCCGGCACGCTCTGCAGCTCGGTCACCTGCCCGCTGTAAGGACTGATAACGCGCGAGGAGAGGTCCAGTTGCTGCTGCAGTTGCGCCAGGGTGCGCTCGATGTCGGATATTTTCTCTTGCCGCGCCGTGACCGCCTCGGTGGGAGCGATCTTGGCGGCGTATTCCTGGGCGTCCCACTGCTTGATCTGAGCGTGCAAGTTGGCGATCTGGCTGTTCAGAGTGATGAGCTTCTGCTGGTCGTTGAGGCTTTGCAGGCGCGTGATCAATCCCTTGGCGAGGAGCTGCTGGTCCACGTCGATCTGTTCCTGGGCGATCTTGGCGCGCTCGTGGAGGACCTGGATTTCGTTATGGGCGTTGGATTTCTGGCGTTCCAGGGCCTGGATGTTGAGCTGCGCCTTCTCTTCGTTCTCGCTCAACTCGCTGCGCAACTTGGCGCGCGCGCCGGCGAGCTCCTGCTGGGTCAGGCGAATCTTCTCCAGCATCTCCGGCTGCGAAACGCGCGCCACCAACTGGTTGACGTGCACCAAGTCGCCGGGCTTGGCGTCGATCTCCGTCACCAAGCCGGAGCCTAGGGTGACCACGTTCACGACCGTGCCGGTGCGCACGATCACGCCCTGGCCGTTCACCTTAGTGGGAATCCTCCCCGTGTAACCCCAGATCACCACCACCGCCAGAACCAGGAAGAGCCCCCCCAAAGCCAGCCAGCTGCGCGGCCGGGTGACTCGCATCACCTGGTCGAGCTGCTCGGGCGAAGACAGGCGCTCCAGCGCCGCCTTGCGAAAAATCCCCGTGTCCATGCTCCCCCTCCCCACCGACGGGCGGCCCGCCTCGCGAGCGCCCCCAGGTCATCGCCGACAAAGCAAGAAATCTCCTCCCTTGCTCCCCTGTGAAATCACGCTGCTTCGCTGCTTGCCCGATCCCCGTGAAACTGTTTCCCGCAGCACCTCAAGGCGCCGGCGAAGCGCCCGGAGCCTGCGGAAGGGTGACGAACACCGTGGGATTGACCGCGCCCAACGTGCTCCCCGGCGCCACCACCGTGCCAGTCGAGTGGCGAAGCTGCGCCAGCGCCAGGGCGTAAGTCCCCAGGGCGTTCACCTGCGACTGAAGCGCCCCGGTCAGGCGGTCCTCGATGGTCAGCACGTCCACCAGCGACCCCACCCCCAGCCGGTATTTTTCCCGCTCGCCCTGCAAAGCCTTCTGGTAGGCGTCCACCGACTGGCGCGCCATCTCGACTTCCTGCGCCGCGTGCGCCACGCCCTCCAGGGCGTTGGTCACGTCCGCCATCACCTGCCGCTGCACCTCCTCCACCTGCAGACGCGCCTGCCGCGCCTCCGCTTCCGCCTGGCGCATCTGCCCGAGGGCGGTGTTGTTGGCGAAGGGGCGCGAGTAGGTCACCCCCGCGAAGGCGTCCGGGCCCTGCAGTCCGTGAAAGGACGAAGAGAAAAAGTGCGAAGCGCCGGTGCCCTCCGAAAGGCCGGAATACCCGGTATTGAAACTCAGGTCGAGCCGCGAGCGGGTAAGGTTGCGCGCTCCCGCCAGCCGCGTGCGCGCTTCTTCGATGCGCTGCTCGGCGGCCAGCAGGTCGGCGCGATTGCGCTCCGCTAAGCGGAAATTAGCGTCAATCAGCGCCGAGGTGACGGCCGGCATTTTGGCCAAGGCGGGAAAATCCTGCGAGGGATCACCGACGCTCGCCATGCGGCCCGGTCCCAGGCCCATTGCCAGCGCCATGGCCTGCCGCGCTTCCACCACCGCCTGCTCGGCCTGCAGGCGCTGCACGGTGCGCTCCGCCAAGTTGGCTTGCACCTGGTAGATCTCCGCCTGCGGCACCCGGTCAGCATTCACCAGCGCCTGCACGTTGTCCACGTAAATCTTGCCGCGCTCCTCCGAACCGCGCGCCACGCCCAAATTGCGCAGGGCGGCAAGCAGCCGCCAGTAGCTGGAGGCCGTGCCGGTCAACAGATCGCTGACCGTCTGGTTCAGGTCGAGTTGCCCGGCCGTGACCTCGATCTGCGCCGCCGTCTCCTGCGCCGCCACCGCCTGGCGTCCGTGCCCGCGCAGCAAAGGTACGTTCAGCTGCAACAGCAGCGTGGAAAGGTTCACGCCCGTCGGCTCCAGGTTGCCCGTGGTGCGAATGTTCTGAAAGCTGGGCGTGAGGCTGAGGCCGCTGCGGTACTGCTTGCTGGCTCCCGCCGACAGGGTCGTGAGGTTGGAAGTTTCGCTGGAGGTGTTGTAACCGGCGGCGGCCACCTGCGCGCGCTCCAGTTGCGTGAGCGGGATGGCGTTGTGCTCCTGCGAAAAGGAAGCGTTCAGCAGTGTGTCAAACTGCCCCGTGGCCTGCTGGCGCAAACCACGGTCGAGCGCCACCTGCTGCTCGGCCAAGTGCAACAGCGGGTGAAGCGCCAGAGTGGACTTGAGCGCCTCCAGCAGCGTCAGGCCGGGGCGCGCAGGCGTCTGCACCGGCG
>JBJKQV010000064.1:0-5331 GCA_046704985.1 Terriglobia bacterium | reverse complement strand
GCCATCATGGGCATGTGCGTGGCGGGCGGCGCTTACCTGCCGGTGATGTCCGACCACGTGCTGATGACCGAGGGCAGCGGGCTGTTTCTGGCCGGACCGGCGCTGGTGCGCGCCGCCATCGGCCAGAAAGTTTCGGCCGAAGTTCTGGGCGGGGCGCGCATGCACGCCGAAATCAGCGGCACGGTGGACTTCCGCGAAAAAAACGACGACGCCTGCCTCCATCGCGTGCGCTCGCTGGTGGGCAAGTTCGGCCGCCGACCCCTCAGTCCCTTTGACCGCCGCGAAGCCGTCCCTCCCGCGCGTCCGGCCGAGGACGTGTACGGCATCTTTTCCTCCGACCCCGCCCGCCCCTACGACATGCGCGAAATCCTCGCCTGCCTTCTGGACGCCGGAACGTTCGACGAGTATCGCCCCGACTACGGCCGCACCGTGCTGTGCGGCTACGCGCGCCTGGGGGGCTTCGCCGTGGGCGTGGTCGCCAACCAGAAGCAGCACGTGGTGACCGCCGACCCTACGAACGGCGAAAAGCGCATCGAGTTCGGCGGGGTCATTTACACTGAGGCGGCCGAGAAGGCGGCGCGCTTCATCCTCGACTGCAACCAGAACCTGGTGCCGCTGGTTTTTCTCCACGACGTGAACGGCTTTATGGTGGGCAAGGAGGCGGAGTGGAGCGGCATCATCCGCGCCGGCGCCAAGATGGTGAACGCCGTCTCCAACAGCGTGGTGCCCAAGATCACGGTCATCTGCGGCGGCAGCTTCGGCGCCGGACACTACGCCATGTGCGGCAAGGCCTACGACCCGCGCTTTATCTTCGCCTGGCCCACGGCACGCTATGCGGTGATGAGCGGCGAATCGGCGGCGCGCACGCTGGTCGCCATCAAGGTGAAGCAGCTCAAGCGCCAGGGACAGAAGCTCAGCGAGCAGGACGAGGCGGCGCTGCTCGAATCCATCCGCTCGACCTACGAAGAGCAGACCGACCCGCGCTACGCCGCCGCGCGGCTCTGGGTGGACGCCATCATCGACCCCGCCGAAACCCGCCAGGCGCTGATCTGCGCCCTGGAAGCCGCGGCGCTCAATCCGGAGGTCAAGGAATTCAAGACGGGGGTTCTGCAGACCTAGTAGCTGTTGCACACCCCTCACCCCCGTCCCCTCATCCCGCCAGCCGGCGGGGAGAGGGGGGACCGCGGAGCGGTGGGTGAGGGGCAGGGCGCCGACACAGCTCGCACCGCACCCGGACCGCTGCACAGAAGACAACGGACCATGGAGCAAGTCAAACTTATCGAATGTCCTCGCGACGCCTGGCAGGGATTGAAGAAGATCATCCCTGCGGAAGCCAAGGCCGCCTACTTGCGCAAGCTCTTGGGCTGGGGCTTCCGGCATCTCGACGCCGTCAGCTTCGTCTCCCCGCGCGCCGTTCCCCAAACCGCCGACAGCGAACGGGTGATGGAGGAACTGGTCGGCGCGGGCGCCGTGCCCGCGCGGACCGCCGCTGATGCCGCCCACTCCGATCCCGAGATCATCGCCATCATCGCCAACCGCAAAGGATTGGACCGCGCGCTGGCGGCGCCCGGCGTGACCACGCTGGGATATCCGCACTCGATTTCGCCGCGCTTCCTGCGCCAGAACAACAACCTCACCCCGGAGGAATCGCGCGCGCGCGTCGAGGAGTTTCAACCCGCAGCGCAGGCCGCCGGGCGGCGACTGGTCGTCTACATTTCCATGGCCTTCGGGAATCCTTACGGCGAGCCGTGGAGCGCCGAGCAGGTTCTGGAAACCCTCGACTGGCTGAAGCGCTTGGGCGTTGAAACGGTTTCACTCGCCGACACGGTGGGGCTCGCGGCGCCGGAACGGGTCGGGCAAGTTTTCGCTGCCGCGCCGCGCCAGGCGGCCGGGATGGAAGTCGGCATTCACCTGCACAGCCGGCGCGCGAATGCTAGCGAGAAAGTTCTGGCCGCGTTCGAGGCTGGCTGCCGGCGCTTTGACTGCGCGCTCACCGGCCTGGGCGGCTGCCCGTTTGCCGGCGACGAGATGGTGGGCAACATTCCCACCGAAATCGTCAGCAGCGCGCTCGCCGAGCGCGGCGCCGAAACGGGCCTCGAGCCCTGGGCGGTGCTCGCCGCCGTCGAGGCCGCACGGGAATTCCGCCGACAATACGCCGATTCTGAGGGACAATGACCGATATGGCTTACGAAACGCTCCAGCTCACCCGCGACGGACACGTGGCGGAGATCACTTTCAACCGCCCACAAAAGCGCAACGCCATCTCTCCCGCCATGATTACGGAGCTGATGGCAGCGCTCGAGGAAATTGAGCGCAGCGGCGCGCGGGCAGCGATTCTGACCGGCTCCGGCGGGTGCTTCTGCGCGGGCATGGATTTGGCCGCGCTGCGCGAGTTCCCTTCCCAGTCGCCCGAGCAGATCATCTCCGACGCGCGGCGCATCGCCGCCATGTTCCGGCGCCTGTACGATTTTCCCAAGCCGCTCATCGCCGCTGTGAACGGCCCGGCGATTGCCGGCGGCTGCGGCATCGCCATGCTCGCGGACCTGACCGTCGCCGTCCCGGAAGCGAAGTTCGGCTACACGGAAGTGAAGATCGGCTTCATGCCCGCCATCGTGGCGGCGTTCGTGGTGCGCGAGCTGGGCGAGAAGTGCGCGCGCGACCTGCTGCTGACCGGGCGCATCTTCGACGCCGCGGAAGCCCACAGGCTGGGCCTGGTGAACGAAATCGTGGAAGCCGCGGAGTTGCTGCCGCGCGCCCGCGCGCTGGCCGGCGAGCTCGCGGCGCTCAGCCCGGTGAGCATGAAGTTCACCAAGCGCCTGCTCGCCGGCATGGCCGCCGAAGGCTTGGACCGCGACCTGGAGCGCGCCGTCCGGGACAGCGCCCAAATCCGGGCGACGGCGGATTTCGTCGAAGGCCTTTCGGCGTTTCTGGAGAAGCGCCGGCCGGTGTGGCGGGGCGAATGAGCAAGCGCGAGATCAGCGCCGAAGGTCCCGTCGATCCCGCCTCGCTCTCCAAGCGCGCGGCGCGGCGGCTGATTCAGCGCGCCGTGGTGCTGGCGGGGCGCGACGCGCACCTGCACGCCCTCATCCGCCAGGCGCAGGCGGCCACGCGCTGGGAGATCGAGGACTGGGAGCTCGAGTGGAGCGTGGAGCTGAAGCACGGCAAGCCGCTTTACGACCGCCGCCCGGCGCGCCGCCCCGACGCGCTGCTGGTCTGGGAAAGCGCCGCGGAATTTTTCGCCGAGGCCGAGGAAGGCTTTCGCGAATCGCGCCACCCGGACCTCGCCGCCCAGCCCGAGATGGCCAAGTTCGTGTTCCCGCTTGCCCGGACGTTTTTCCGGCAGCTGCGCCACGTGCTGCAAGTTCCCGTGGACGAAGAAGGCACGCGCCTGGCCTGAGGCAGGAAGGGAGCGGCGCCGCGCTTTTGTGTTATAACTGACACCCGGAAACCGACATGACCGAAACCTCAAAGCCTCTCAGCGACTGGACCACCGACCGTTTGCGTGTGCGCTACGCGGAAACCGACCAGATGGGCGTGGTCTATTACGCCAACTACCTGGTCTGGTTTGAAGTCGGGCGCACGGACTTCTGCCGCCAGCACGGCTTCGCCTACCGCGACATGGAAGAGCAGGACGGGCTCTACATCATCGTCGCCGAGTCGCGCTGCCGCTACAAGGCGCCGGCGCACTACGACGACGAGATCGAGGTGCGCACCTGCCTGCGCGACTGCCGCAAGCGCGTGCTGGTTTTCGGCTACGAGATTTACCGCGAGCCCGAGCACGAAATGCTGGCCGAGGGCGAGACCGTGCACGTCATCACCGACCGCAACGGGCGCCCGCGCGCCCTGCCCGACAAGTACCGCGAGCTGCTCGTCTCCCTGACGCCCGGCGGCCCGGCGCGCCGCTGAAGCGGGGGAACGCGCGCGAGGAATTCCGATGCCCCATCCACTGCTGCTGACCGGCCGCCGCCTGACGCGCGCCGATTTCTATTCCGTAGTGCTGGAGGGCCGGCGCGTGCGCCTGGCCCCGCAGGCGCGCCGCGCCATGACGCGCTCCCGCGCCCTCATCAACCGCATGATCGCCGGCCAGGACCCCGTCTACGGCGTCACCACCGGCGTGGGCAGCCTCTCGACGGTGCGCATCGCTCCCGCCGAGGCGCGGCAACTGCAACTGAACATCGTGCGCAGCCACGCCTGCGGCGTCGGCGAGCCGCTGGATGCGGCGGCGGTGCGCGGCGTGCTGCTGCTGCGCGCCAACGTTCTGGCCACGGGGCTTTCCGGCGCGCGGCCGGCGGTGGCCGAGCGGCTGTGCGACTTCCTGAATCACGGCCTGCTGCCCGTCATTCCTTCGCGCGGCTCGGTGGGCGCGAGCGGCGACCTGGCGCCCCTGGCGCACGCGGCGCTCGCCCTGGTGGGCGAAGGCGAAGTGATGGTTTGGAAGAAAGATTCGTTCCGCATCCAGCCGGCGGCCGCGGCGATGCGCCGCGCGGGCGTGAAGCCGCTCAAGCTCCAGCCCAAGGAAGGGCTTTCGCTCGTCAACGGCACGCAGGTGATGCTGGCGCTGGGGCTGCTGGCGCTGCGCGAGGCGGAAATCCTGGTGGACACGGCGGACGTGGCCGGCGCGCTGACGCTCGACGCGCTGCGCGGGTCTCCGGTGGCTTTTGATCCGCGCCTGCAAGCGGCGCGGCCGCACCCCGGCCAGGCGGTGACGGCGCGCAACCTGCGGCGGCTCACCCGCGGCAGCACCATCCGCCGCTCGCACCTCCACTGCGCGCGCGTGCAGGACGCCTACAGCCTGCGCTGCATGCCCCAGGTGCACGGCACGGTGCGCGACGCGCTCGATTACGCGCGGCGGGTTTTCGAAATCGAGATGAACAGCGCCACCGACAACCCGCTGGTTTTCGTGCGCGAGGGTGAAGTGCTTTCGGGCGGAAATTTCCACGGCCAGCCGATCTCGACCGCGCTCGACCTGATGGCCATGGTGCTCACGCAACTGGGCGGCATCGCGGAGCGGCGCATCGACCGCATGGTGAATCCGCTCACCTCCGACCTGCCTCCCTTCCTCGCCCACACGCCGGGCATCGAATCGGGACTGATGCTGGCGCAGGTGACGGCGGCGGCGCTGGCTTCGGAAAACAAAGTGCTCGCCCATCCGGCCTCCGCCGATTCCATTCCCACTTCCGGCAACAAGGAAGATTTCGTGAGCATTGGCATGGCGGCGGCCCACAAGCTGCGCGCCGTGGTTTCGAACCTGGCGGCGATCCTGGCCATCGAGCTGCTGGCCGCCTGCGAGGCCACGGACCGGCTGGCGCCGCTGCACAGCGGGCGGCTGGC
>JBJKQV010000063.1:0-3756 GCA_046704985.1 Terriglobia bacterium | reverse complement strand
CGTCAAGAGCGACGACCCGAACGCCACCCTCAGCCCCACCACCCTGGTCAATGAAGCTTGGCTGAAGCTGGCCCGCTCGCGCGACGTCCCCAAGACTTCTCCCCTGCACTTCAAACGTATCGCGGCGCGCGCCATGCGCCAAGTGCTGGTGGAAGCGGCGCGGCGCCGTAAGGCTCAGAAGCGCGGCGGAGGCGCACCCGCCGTCACGGTATTCGACCATTCCCTGGGGCAAGCCGCGTCGTGGGGCGAGGACCTGCTGGCTCTGGATGCGGCCTTGGACCGGTTAGCGGCGCTCCAGCCCCGGCAGGCGGTGCTGGTGGAAAGCCGCTTTTTCGGCGGCCTGAACGTTGCGGAGACGGCCCGGCTGCTGGAAGTTTCCGAAGCGACGGTTCTCCGCGACTGGCGCGCCGCGCGCGCCTGGCTGGCACGCGAACTCCGGCAGGTGGGCTGATCTTTCGGTTTTGCCGACGCATTCGGACTGAGTAACCCAATGGACGGCGCCCGCTGGCAGCGCATTCAGGACCTGTTCCATAGCTCGGCCGACCTTCCCCCGGCCGAGCAGCGCGCCTTCCTGCAATCGCAGTGCGGCGATGACGCGCAGTTGCGGGCGGAAGTCGAGTCGCTGCTCCGGGAAGACGCGCAGCCCGGCGTGCTGATCGATCACGACGTGGCGCGGGTGGTGCACCATATTTTGGGCGAGGGGCCGGGGCCCGCACCGCCCTCCGCCCGCTTTGGCCCCTACCGGATTCTCCACCTGCTGGGCGAAGGGGGGATGGGCGCTGTCTATCTCGCCGAGCGCGAGGACCTGGGCAGCCGCGTGGCCATCAAGATTCTGCGCGACGCCTGGCTCTCCCCCTCCCGCCGCGAGCGCTTCACGAGCGAGCAGCGCACCCTCGCGCAGTTGAATCACCCCTCCATCGCCCGCCTCTACGACGCCCACACCCTCGATGACGGAACTCCCTGCTTCGTCATGGAGTACGTCGAGGGCGTCCCCCTCCACCGCTATTGCCGCGAGCATCGCTGCTCGGTGGCGGAGCGCCTGAGGCTATTCCGCACTGTCTGCGAAGCGGTGCGATACGCCCATCAGAGCGCGGTCATCCACCGCGACCTGAAGCCCTCCAACATCCTGGTCAAGGCGGACGGCTCCCTGGGGCTGCTGGACTTTGGAATCGCCAAACAGATCGAGAGCCTTGACCGCCCGGTGGAACAGACCCGGACAGCGCTGCGGCTGATGACTCCCGCCTACGCCTCGCCCGAGCAGATTCACGGCGAGCGCGTGGGGGTGCAGACGGACGTCTACTCTCTGGGCGTGGTGCTCTACGAATTGCTGGCGGGGCGGCTTCCCTTCGACGTTTCCACCGCCACCCCCGCCACGGCGGAAAAGATCCTGCTCCACAAGGAACCCGAAAAGCCTTCGGTGGCGGCGTGCAAAGAGCCCGTCCCGCCCGAAGGCCCTCGCACCTCCCAAGCCCGCTCGGCCGGCAAGGCGGCCTGGGCCGACCTGGATGTTTTGTGTTTGACCGCCATGCACAGGGACCTGCGGCGGAGGTACTCGTCCGTGGAAGCGCTGATCCGCGACGTGGACCACTTCCTGGCCGGCGAGCCGCTGGAGGCGCGGCCCGACACCCTTTCCTACACCCTGGGCAAATTCGTGCGCCGCCACCGGCGCGCTGTTTCCGTAGCTGCACTGGTCCTCGCCGCGGTGGTGGGGTTGTCGGTCTTTTATGCGGTGCGGCTTCGCCGGGCGCGCAACGCCGCCCAGGCCGAGGCGGCGCGCATGCAGCGCGTTCAGCAGTTCATGCTCAACCTCTTTTCGGGAGGAGACGAAGCGGAAGGTCCCCCCGACACCTTGCGGGTGGTGGCCATCCTGAACCGCGGCGTGCAGGAAGCGCACGCGCTCGATTCCGACCCCGCCACGCAGGCCGAGCTCTACGCCACCCTGGGGGGAATTTACCAGCGGCTGGGAAAATTAGATCGCGCCGACGAGTTGCTGCGCGCCGCGCTCGCCCGCCGCAGATCCCTTTACGGACCGGACAGCGCGGAAGCAGCCAAGAGCCTGGTGGCGCTGGGGCTCTTGCGAGCCGACCAGGCCCGCTTCGCCGAGGCCGAGCGCGACGTCCGCCAGGGACTCGCGATGAGCCGGCGCCACTTGCCATCCCATCACCCCGAGGTGGCGAAGGCGACCTTTGCCCTGGGCATGGTCCTCGAGGACCGCGGCCAATACCCGGCCGCCATCTCCGCCCTTCAGGAAGCGGTGCGCATCCAGTCCGCTTCCGGCGCCTCCGGCCGGGATCTGGCCGCCAGCCTGTCGGAGCTCGCCAACTCGAACTTCTACGCCGGCCACCTGGACGCTTCCGAGTCCCTGAACCGGCGCGTGCTGGGAATGTATCGCCGCATCTACGGCGAGGGCCATCCGCTAGTGGCGGACACGCTGATCAACCTGGGCGCCATCAAATACGAGCGCGGCCAGTACGCCGCGGCAGAGAAATATGACCGCCAGGCGCTGGCCATCAATGAGGCCTGGTACGGCAAGGACCATCCGGAAATCGGTTCGGACCTGACCATGCTCGGCCGCGCCCTGGTCTTCGAGCACCGCTACGGGGAGGCGGGCGAAGTGCTCGAGCGCGCCCTCGCCATCGAGGAGCACGCTTACGGAAACGTTCATCCGCGAGTCGCCTCGGCGCTCAACGATCTGGGAAAAGTCGCCGAAGACGAGGGAAAGCTCGACGAGGCGCAAGCCGACTTCACACGCATGGAGGCGATTTACCGGCAGGTATACGGCAGCAAGCACTACCTGATCGGCATCGCCGTTTCCAATCTGGGCAGCGTGTACGTGAAGCGCAGAGAGTACGCTCACGCGGAGCGGCTCTTCCGGCAGGCGATCGCGATCTTCACCGCGACCCTGCCGCCCGGCCATCTGAACATCGGAATCGCGCGCATCAAGCTGGGACACGTCCTGGTCCGCGAGCGCCGGTTCCCGGAGGCTTTGCAGGAAAGCCGCACCGGATATGAAATCCTCATCAAGCAAACCAGCCCGTCGATCAGTTGGCTGAATACCGCTCGCCAGGACCTTGTCGACGAATACACGGCGCTGCATCAACCTGAGAATTCGGCGAGGTTCCGCGCCGAACTGGCCGCCACACACCCCGACACGCTCTTCGCCGCCCGCAGGAAATAACCCGTCAGTTGTGCGGAGCGATGGAAGTGAGGCGCGGAAGCCTTACTCCACCTTTTGCAGATCGAGGGCGATGCGCACGCCGTTGACGAGCACCACACTCCGGTCAATCAAGTTCTGGTTGGTAATCTCGGCGTTGGTGAACTGGGCGAGCGCCGCGCGCGGCAAGATGTACTCGATGGCTTCCGAGGAAGTAGTGGCGCCGGCAGCAAACTCCGTGAGCACGGTCACATCCAGGCCGGCGATGGCAGGGTCAGTAGGCACACGGGCGAGCAGCGGCTTGAGCCGCGGGGCGAGGAAAAGGTCGAAGCTGCGCGCGGCGCGCTTGTAAATGGAAGTCGCCTGCGGGTCGAAGACGGCGGGATTGCGCATGGTCATTTGCAGGTAGATGCGGTGGTGAAAAACCGCGAAAGAAGGCGGCGCGTAACTGACGAAGTGGTCGTGGGCGCGTCCGGCTTGGTCGAGCGCCTGGAGCTGCGTCTGGTATTTCTTCTGCAGCGCGTCGGCGTCGGCGGGCGTGGCGGCGGCCGCGGTCAGCACCAGTTGGCGCCCCTGGGGGGGCGCGGCGGGCTGCACTGCCG
>JBJKQV010000062.1:0-2720 GCA_046704985.1 Terriglobia bacterium | reverse complement strand
ACGAACAACTCGTGCTCGAGCGTCTGGCTGCGCTCCTCGGCGTCGAGGATGCGCGCCTCCAGGTCCTTCAGCTCGGGAGTGGTAAAGCGCTCGGCGTTGACGAGCGTCTGTTTGCGCTCGTATTCGGCGGGGACGGAGGGCAGGTTGGGTTTGGAGACTTCCAGGTAGTAGCCGAACACGCGGTTGAAGCGCACCTTGAGCGACCCGATGCCGGTGCGCTGGCGCTCGCGCGCTTCCAGGGCGGCGAGGGTCTGCTTGCTGTTCTGGCTCAGCCCGCGCAGTTCGTCGAGCTCGGCGTGGTAGCCGGGGCGGATCAGCCCGCCTTCGGTCACGAGCGCGGGCGGCGAAGGGTGGATGGATTCCTCCAGCAACTGGTGGACGTCCCCGAGCTCGTCGAGCTCGCCGGTCAGGGTGCCGAGGCGCGCGGCGCGGAAACGCTCCAGGTACTTGCGCACCAGGGGCAGCTGGGCGAGCGAAAGCTTGAGGGCCGCGAGGTCGCGCCCGTTGGCGGTTTCGAGTGTCACCTTGCTCAGTAACCGCTCCAGGTCCTGGATTTCGCCCAGCACGCGGCGCAGCTCTTCGCGCCCGATGGTATTGCGCTCGAGCTCGGCGACGGCGTCCAGGCGCGCCTCGATTTCGGCGCGGTCGAGCGAAGGGCGAAGCATCCAGTTCTTGAGCAGGCGGGCGCCCAGCGAGGTGACGCACTGGTCGAGCACGGCGAGGAGCGTCGAGTTGCGCGGCCCGCCGAAGACCGGCTCGAGCAGCTCCAGGTTGCGCAGGGTGGCGGGGTCGAGGAGCATGGCGTCGCGCTGCTCGTAGAAGCGGATGCCGTCCAGGTGGGCGAGCGAGCCACGCTGCGTCTCGCGCACGTAGTGGAGAAGCGCGCCCGCCGCCGCCACCGCCGGCGCGTGGCCTTCCAGGCCGTAGCCGTCGAGCGAGGGGACGCGGAAATGTTCTCTCAGCAGGCGCGCGGCGTAGTCCTCGTTGAAGACCCAGTCATCCAACCGCGTCTGGGTGAGGGGATTGGAGTCGGGCGGGGGAAGCTCGGGCGGGGTAAGGCCGTCGGCGAGGAGCAATTCGCTTGGGTGGAGGCGCTCCATCTCCTCGCGCCAGCGCGCCGCGGCCTGGGGGCCGGCGAATTCCGTGGCGCGGAACTCTCCCGTCGAGAGGTCGGCGAGCGCCAGGCCCAGCGTGCCGTCGCGCTCGGTCGAGGCGGCCAGGTAGTTGTTCTGGCGCGGCTCCAGCACCTGCGAGTCGATGGCGGTTCCCGGCGTCACCACGCGCGTCACCTGGCGCTCGACGAGCTTCTTGGCCTTGCGCGGGTCTTCCACCTGATCGCAGATGGCGACGCGGTAGCCCTTGCGGATGAGGCGCGCGACGTAGCCCTCCGCGGCGTGGTAGGGGACGCCGCACATGGGGATGGTCACGCCCTTCTCCTTGTTGCGCGAGGTGAGGGTGATTTCCAGTTCCTTGGCGGCGACGATGGCGTCTTCAAAAAAGAGCTCGTAGAAGTCGCCCAGGCGGAAGAGCAGCAGCGCGTTGGGATGGCGCTCCTTGATGGAGCCGTACTGGCGCATCAGGGGCGTGGAGAATTCGGTCATGAGCGTGAAAGGCTAGAGCCCATTATGGTGTGCGGCGGCGGGGTTTGTAAACCGGGTTGTCGTGGGGCGCGCGGGCAGGGTTCGAGCGGGCCGGGGATGGCGCCGTGCCGGGCGCCGTCCGCAGAGCACGGACCGTCTCAGCCGATGCGGCTTTCCGGGGTCTTGGCGCGCACCGCTTCCATCTCTTCGGGTGAGAGGTGGAGGACGCAGAGGTCGGGCAGTTCGCGGTAGTGCTGGGCGAAGTCGAGCCCGTAGCCGACCACGAAGACGTCGCGGATGGTAAAGCCGACGTAGTGGGCGTGCACGGGGCGGACGCGCCGCGAAGCCTTGTCGAGCAAGGTGACCATCTTGATGCGCTTGGGGCGGTGGGCGCTCAGCACGCCCTCCAGGAACTCGAAGGTCTGTCCGGTGTCGAGGATGTCCTCGACCACCAGCACGTCCAGCCCCTCGATGTTGGAGTCCAGGTCCTTGGTGATCTTCACCACCCCGGACGATTCCTGGGCGTTGCCGTAGCTGGCGATGCCGAGGAAGTCGAGGGTGACTTCGAGATCGAGGTGGCGGATGAGGTCGGCGAGGAAGATCCAGGAGCCCTTCAGCACCCCGATCAGGTGCACGTGCTTGCCTGCGTAGTCGGCGGAGATTTGCGCCGCCATCTCGCGGATGCGCGCCTGGATCTTTTCGGCGCTGATGAGCAGTTCCAGATTTTCCTTCTTCTTACCGGGAGTTTGTTGGGTCATAGGTTTCACCAGTTGACGCTCGGGAGAGCCTCTGTTAAATTAAAGGATTGTATTTTCACTCAAAGGAGATTCCGTGGCAAGCCACAAATCGGCCCTGAAGCGAATTAAGCAGACGCGCACCCGGACGGCGCTCAACCGTACGCACCGCACGCGGCTGCGCCACCAGATGCGCAAGCTGCGTACCGCCCTGGACTCGAAGGACAAGGCGGCGGCCCAGGCGCTGCTTTCCCCTACCTTCGCCCTCATCGACCACTCCGTCCACAAGGGCGTGCTGCACCGCAACACCGCGTCGCGCTACAAGTCGCGCCTGCGCCTCCGCTTTAACGCGCTCACCTAATCACACCGTCCTGGGGGGGGGCGCGGGCCGGGGGGGCGCGCCCGC
>JBJKQV010000061.1:0-5733 GCA_046704985.1 Terriglobia bacterium | reverse complement strand
CGCCCCGCGCCGTTCGAGGTGCGCTCCAGGCGCGAGTCGTGGAGCACCACCGGCACGCCGTCGCGTGCCAGGTGGACGTCGAACTCGATGCCGTCGGCGCCTTGCGCGAGCGCCAGCTCGAAGGCGGCGAAGGTGTTCTCCGGCGCCTCGCCGCAAGCGCCGCGATGGCCCACCACCAGCAACCGCGGCGGGTAAGGCCCTGCCGACTTTTCCGCCGGACTCATGGCCGGAAAGGGAAACCTCAAGATTATGAATTATGAGTTGTGAGTTCTAAAGCCAGAATTCGTGTTTCGGCTAATCTCCCACAACTCCAAACTCATAACTCAGTACCGTCGGCTCACGTCTCTGCCTTTCGCGTTTCGGCCGGTACGGCGGCGCGTGAAAGGCTCACGTGGCGATAGAAATCTTCCAGGTTGGCATCGCGCTGCTGCGCGTTCCAGCCCAGGCGCTCGGCAAAAAGCTGGGCGACGGCGGGGGCGGCGTCGCCGAGAGTGCCGGCGGCGCGCCAATTCCATCCCGAGCGGCGCAGCAGAAAATCCTCCACACGGACCGCCATCTCCTCGCGTAGGGCGAAATCCACTTCCGCGGCCAGGCAGCGGGGCTCGGGGCCGGGCAGAAACTCGGCCAGCGTGTGCTGCTGGTGAATGCGTTCCAGCACCTCGCGCCAGCGGCTGCCGTAAGTGCGCACTACGCGCTCGGCGGCAGAGGAGGGAATGCGGAAGCTGCGCGCAGCCTCTACCACCGTTTCCTTGACGTAAGCGCCGAAGCCCACGATGTGGCCGCCAGGGAGCGGCTGCTGCCGCGACGGCTGCACGCCCGCGGCGGGAGCAGCGCCCAGGCGCGCGGCGATGCGGTCCACGAGTTTCTCTCCCAGGGCGCGCGCGGTGGTGAGCTTGCCGCCGCACACGGAGATGAAATTTCGCGCCCAGGGATCCTGGTGAAACCGGTACTCGCGGGTGTTTTCCGAAGGGCTGCGTCCCGGCTCGATGGCCAGGGCGCGCAGCCCCGCAAACGCTCCCGAAACGTCGTGGGAGGTGAGCGATTGGCGGAGGACGCGATTGACCGCCGCCAGAAGATATTCCGTGTCGGCGGGGTCGGGGCGGACCTGTGCCGGGTCGCCATCGTAGTCGGTGTCGGTGGTGCCCAGCAGCGCCTGGCCGTTCCAGGGCGGCATGACGAAGATGCGCTCGCCGGGCAGGATGGCGGCAAACAAGGCGAAGGGGCCGGCCACCGGCGGCACGATGATGTGCGTGCCCTTGGTCAGGCGGACGGTCCTCGAGCCGTCGTAGCCGGGCAGCAAGGCGCGCAGACGGTCCACCCAAGGTCCCGCGGCGTTCACCCAGAAGCGCGCGGAGATTTCGTGGCGCCGTCCGGTGATCTGGTCCAGCGCTTCGGCCGCGGTGACCTCGGCGCCACGCCCGTTGCCGCCGGCGGAAACTTGCAGGGCCCGGACCTTGACGTAATTCGCCACCACGGCGCCGTGCTGGGCGGCGTCGAGAATGTTCTCCAGGGTCAGCCGCGCGTCGTCGGTGCGCGAGTCGTAGTAGAGGGCCCCGGCACGCAGGTCCTGGGCGCGCAGGGCGGGAACGTACTGGAGAGTTTGCGTCCGCGAAAGCATCCGGTGGCGGTCGGCGGCGCCTAGGCTGCCGAGCAGATCGTAAATGGTGAGTCCCAGGCGGACCTTGCGCGGCGAGTAGGGGTCGCCGGCGTAGATGGGCAGCAGAAAGGGAACGGGCTGGGCCAAGTGGGGCGCCAGGCGGCGCAGAAGTCGCCGCTCGCGGCGCGCTTCGTGGACCAGGTGGAATTCCCGCTGGCCGAGATAGCGCAGCCCGCCGTGAATGAGCTTGGAAGAGCGGCTGGAGGTGGCCCCGGCAAAATCGCCCGCGTCCACCAGCGCCACCTTCAGCCCGCGCAGCGCCGCCTCGCGCGCCGTGGCCGCGCCCTGAATCCCTCCGCCGATAATCACCAGGTCGAACTTCTGCCTGGCCAGCGCTTCCGGGTCGCGATGCATGCTCAGGGGTTCCCTTACCCCTTAGAATTTAACACAGAGAGCGCAGCGAGCGCCCCGCTGCAGAGAGGCTGGCGGAAGCGAGGATGGAGGAGCCTGATTCTTCTCCGTGCCCTCGGTTGGGAGCTTTTCCAATGGTGGTTGGCGCCTGGTTACTCAGTCCTTGGTGTTGAAATTCTGGGGGCTGGCCCGGGGATCTGGACCAGGCGGGCTAGGTCGCGCGGCGGATGATCAGCGCCACCGCCTCGGCGCGCACTGCTTCGCCCCGTCCGACCGCGTCCACGCCCTCGCCGCGCTTGGCTTTGACGCTCACTTGCTCGAGCTTGACGCCCAGGGCGGCGGCGAGGTTCTTCCTCATGCGGGGAATATGCGGAGCGAGCTTGGGGCGCTCGATCGAAACCGTCGCGTCCAGGTTGACGAGGGCGTAGCCGGCTTGGGAGAGCAGGCGGCGCGTGGCGCGCAGAAACCGGAGGCTGGAAGCGCGGTGCCAGCGGGGCGAGGTGTCGGGGAAGTGGGTGCCGATATCGCCCAGGGCCGCGGCGCCCAGCAATGCGTCCGTGACCGCGTGCGTGAGGGCGTCGCCGTCCGAATGCCCCAGCGGCCCTTGGGAGAAGGGAATCCGCACTCCGCCCAGCACCAGCTTGCGCCCCGCCACCAGCCGGTGGACGTCGTTGCCAATGCCGATGCGGAAAGGAAGTTGAAGGTCGAAAGTTGAAAGTCGAAAGCGGGGGGCCGGCGGGGCGGAGCGAACCTGGCGTTTCTTCTTCATGGGCCAGATATGGAGGCTCTTGACTTTCAACTTTGAACCTTTGACTTTCGATTTCCGCTCAGCTTCCCGCCTGCTCCCGCTCCCACTCCCGCTCCTGGGCGATGTAGAGGCGGGCGAGGGGGAGGTCGGAGGGCTTGGTGATCTTGATGTTGCGGTCCGAGCCCATGATGACGGTGACGGGCTGGCCCATGCGTTCGACCAGGCTGGCCTCGTCGGTACCCGAGAAGCCGTCCGCCTGCGCGCGCGCGAAGGCCTCGCGCAGCAGCCGCGCGCTGAAGGCCTGAGGCGTCTGGGCGAGCACGATGCGCTCGCGCGGAATGGTGCCCAGCACCCGCTGGCGCTCCACCTGCTTGACCGTGTCCACGCTGGGGATGCCCAGGATGGCGGCGCCGTCTTTCCGCGCCGCCTCCAGCAAGCGCTCGATCATGTCGCGGTCGATGAAGGGGCGCACCGCGTCGTGCACGAGGATCCACTCAGCCTCCGCCGGCGTTTCGGCGAGCGCCCGCGCTACCGTTTCCTGGCGTGTCACGCCTCCTTCCACCAGCCGCACCGGGCGTCCCAGGTGCTCGTGCTCGATGTCGCGCTCGGCGCGCTCCATGTCTTCGGGGCGCAGGGCGAGCAGAATCACGTCCACTACCTCGCAGGCGGCGAACTTGCGCAGGGTGTGAACGAACACGGGGATGCCTTCCAGGGAGAGGAACTGCTTGGGGGTCGTGCCTCCCATACGCACGCCCATTCCCGCCGCCGGAATGATGGCTACCACGCTCATGTTTCTACCGTCGGCACGCCGTTTGCCACCCGCGCTCAGCGCCCGTTGCCGGGCCGCGGCGCCACCGGGCAGGCTGCTTGGCGATCGTATGCAGTTTATCACAGAGGGCGCACAGTCTATCACCAGGGAGGGGTATCCGCGGGGGACGCCCGCAGGCAAGGCCGGGGGGCCTGCCTGCGGGCGCGAGACCTTTCTACTGCTGAACCATTTCCGCCGCCTTGCGGTCGTCGTACTTGCCGAAGATCATCTTGCCGGCGGTGGTTTGCAGGACGCTGGTGACGGCAATGTCGATGGTCTTGGAGATCATCTTTTTGGCGTTGTCGACCACCACCATGGTGCCGTCGTCCAGGTAGGCGACGCCCTGGTTGTATTCCTTTCCTTCCTTGAGGATGAAGACGCGCATGGTTTCGCCGGGAAGGACGATGGGTTTCAGGGCGTTGGCCAGCTCGTTGACGTTGAGCACCGGGAGCCCCTGGAGCTGCGCCACCTTGTTGAGGTTGAAGTCGTTGGTGACGATTTTGGCCTCGTAGTTGCGCGTCAGCTCGATCAGCTTCATGTCCACTTCGCGGATGTTGGGGTAGTCGTCCTCGACAATCTGCACGTAGACGGTGCCCATGTTACGGATGCGTTGCAGGATGTCCAGCCCGCGCCGCCCCCGGTTGCGCTTCTGCGAGTCGGAGGAGTCGGCGACCAGTTGCAGTTCGCGCAACACGAACTGGGGAATGATCAGCGCCCCGTCGATGAACCCCGTCTCGCAGATGTCCGCGATGCGGCCGTCGATGATGACGCTGGTATCCAGGACCTTGTTGTTCTTCTTGGGAGCGTGCTCGCCGGTGAACAGGCCCCCCAGGGCTGTGAGGTTGAGCAGGTCGCCTTTGTTGGCCCCCAGCACCAGGCCCACGTAGCCCATAAGCATGAGCAGCATGACCTGGAGAAACGAGAGGGTGGTCCTCTCGATGGAGGTGAGCGAAAGCAGGTGGCTGGCCATCAGGGCGCCCAGAACGCCCAGTATGGCTCCCACCGCCCCGCCGATCACCCGTCGCAGGCTGGCCTTTTCCAGACGCAGTTCAAAAGCGACGAAAAAGACGCCCATGGCCATCCCCAGGACCGCGGAGTACAGCGGTGAGAGATGGAACGGCCGCAGGTGATACGAGGCGCCAGCAATTATAAGAACAAATGAAACTCGCGCTACTATCATTTCCCAACGCAAAGGAAGTCCGCCTCCTTTTTCTCCTTACATCTTTTCCCATCGGAATTCACTATACCGCACCTTCAGAGGTGCTAGGTTGACCTGAGTATAGCATATCGCTCCCACGAACATAGTCCGTGGCCATACCATAATATGTGCACGTTAGGTAGTATCCTTGCGAGTCATTTTGTCCCTAATCTGCCGGCCTAGCGCCGCGAACGCGACCGGATGACGATGGGAGTTCCCAGGAAGCCGAAACGCTCACGCAAGCGGTTGATAAGAAAGCGTTCTACTGCGAAGTGCAGCTTGGCGGATTGGTTGGTGAAGACCACAAAGGTGGGGGGCGCAACACCCGCCTGAGTGAGGTAGTAGAGGCGAAAGGGCTTGCCGGCGGGGGTGCCGGCGCGGCGGAAATCCACTTCCTTGAGGAAGCGGTTGATTTCCGCCGTGGGCACGCGGGTGCGGCGCGCTTCCGCCACCCGGGCGATGGTTTCCAGGAGCTTGCCGATCCGCTGCCCTTTGAGCGCCGAGATGAAGACCACGGGGGCGTAGTCCAGATACTTCATGCGGCGGCGAAGGGCGCGTTCAAACTCGGCGGTGGCCGAGGGACCTTTCTTCACCGCATCCCACTTGTTGACCACCATGATGACCGAGCGGTGGCTTTCGTGGGCGTAGCCGCCGATGTGGGTGTCGAGGGCGGTAACGCCTTCCGAAGCGTCAATCAGCAGTAGGGCCAGATCGGCGCGCTCCAGGTGCTTGCGCGCCTGGATGACGCTCAACTTCTCGGCCAGCAGCTTGGTTTTGCCCTTGCGGCGGATGCCCGCCGTATCCACGACCCGCAAGTGCAATCCGTCGCGCTCGATCTCGGCGTCGACGGCGTCGCGCGTGGTGCCGGGCAGTGGTGTCACGATGGTGCGCTCGCGCCCCACAAGTCGGTTCAGCAGCGTGGACTTGCCCACGTTCGGCCGGCCGATAATCGCCACCCCGAGGGGCGCTTC
>JBJKQV010000060.1:0-13067 GCA_046704985.1 Terriglobia bacterium | reverse complement strand
AATATAGCGAGGTGGCCGGACGATTGTCAATCGCGGCGCGCAGAGCCGCACCGAGCCGCGCCGTGTCAGACGCGTGGCGCTTCCAGCCCCAGGTATTCCTGAATGCTCGAGCCCACCATTTGCCGAAAGCGGTCGGCGAGCGAGGGGATGTTGCCGCTCGGCTCGTCCTTGGCGATGCGCTCCACGCGGTGCATGGGATAGAAGGCCAGGGTCATGCCCGCCGGAATCTCTTCGCGGTCCAGGAGCTGGTGCAGGAAGCCGTCGAAGGAATCCAGGTCGATGCCGCGCACCGTCACCCCGGCGGCGTCCAGCGACACCAGTTGCCCCCATATTTTTTCCTTGGGCGCCGTCAGACTTAACACGACGATGGCGTTCAGTTCCATGCTTCACCTCAAGCTGCGGCCTGTAGCGGCGAACTGTGTTCGCCGGCCCGTCCGCAGCTTCTTGACCCGGCGATCATAGATCGCCGCTACAACCACCTGCGGGGAGTCTGCGCCCCTCGGCGAATTCTTTCCGCCGCACTATTTCTCCTGAAGCCTACGCGGCCCGGCAGTGATTTTCAACGGGGAATCGGCGCGGCTTGGCGGCTTAGCGCCTTGGCGTGAGGCTTTCCTGCGTCAGGGCACGACTTCAGTCGTGCCGACAATGAAGCCCAAATGGAACGGGCTTTAGCCCCTGGGGTGCCGGATGAGCCCTCAGCGGCTAAAGCCGATGCGGGAGCAGCGCTGTTTCGGCACGGTTGAAACCGTGCCCTGACCGCGCCTTGGCGTGAGGCTTCCGGTGGCTTGCCGGGCGACGGACCCAAACATTTTCACGCAAAGACGCAAAGGCGCGGAGGAATGCGACGAGGAACCTCTTTGCGCGGCTTGGCGGCTTAGCGCCTTGGCGTGAGGCTTCCCTGCGTCAGGGCACGACTTCAGTCGTGCCGATAATGAGGCCGAAATGGAAGGGGCTTTAGCCCCTGCGGCGCCCGCTCCGCCTGTCAGGGCACGACTTCAGTCGTGCCCCTGATATCGAACCCCCTCATCCCTGTGCCCTCTCCCCGTCAGCCGACGGGGGAGAGGGGGGACCGCCTGGCGGTGGGTGAGGGCGCGCGCCGGTACGTGCCGGCAGCGACAAACTGCAGTTGATCGAGAGCAAGACGCCGGGGATAAGTCATGCCGTCGGAAAGCATAGCTCAGAGCTTAAGCGACGAAGATCCCGCGTGGCGGGGTCTTCGCCACGTGGCGTCGAAACGAAACCTGCCCTGACTAGTGTCAGGTACCACGAATGGCTTCGCCCCCGGCGCGCTCAACTTTGCACAGCAGTGTCCCGTCCGCGAAATCGTAGCTCCCAGCGACGTTCCCGGCCTCATAAAGCTCGAAGCGCAGGTACGTCCCCCCGAATGCGGTTCTGTAGAAAATCGTTTCTATAAACCAGATTTCGCGGACGTGTTTCAGGTCAGGGAATGAAACCCGCCGTCTTTCGACCTCCCTCAGAATCTGCTCGGGGACGAGGTTCATGTGCTGGCGCTCAAGCATAAGGATCCGCTTATCGGCATCCGTGTTTGCCAGCTTCGGCAGTTTTCTTTCCAACGCCCTCGCGACGACGTTGCCCAGGCTGTCGCCAACCTGCTGCCTCCGGATGTGCAAGCTGCCGCGTCGGGCGACAGGCCCGCCTCCCAGTGGCGTTACCTTTGCGGTCAATATGATGTCCAGCTGGGGCCGACCAGAAGAGTGAGCAATAGGGAGAACATGCGAGGACGTCCCATCAGGAAGGACGAGGCGGGTCGATTTAACCCATCGATGGACAGAATTGACGATCGCCGAGCGCGCCCTTTGGGGCTGGTTCTGCAACGTACCAACAGGTACAAATACTTGAATCCAGCGTCCCGGAACCAACAAGGATTCGTCTTTCTCGATTCCTAGGAAAGCCCTCTCGAAAAGTGCGTAGTCTTCTTTGTCCCCGACGAACGGTTCGATGATCGTGTGCTCGATGGCAAGCCTCTTGCCGTCACACTTTCTAGTCGCGACGCAGTCAACCGCAGGATCTGTCCGGTCTGCGGCATCTGGTTTCTCAAATGATGCGTCCGCCCACGTGCCGTTTTCGTACGCTGAAAGAAAGAGCCTGATGAAGGACTCGTCCCTCATGGGTTCCGTGGCCATGCGTTGAGCTTGCCACTGGGGCGCATAAAAGTGCAAGCAGCTAGCCACTGCACGCCCTCTGTGCAGTGGGCCTTTTGGCGCGTGAGGCCACAAAGCCCACAACATGGAAATCACGCCCCGGCTATCTTCGCGCGGATCCGGCGCGGGTATTCCGGGAAGTACTGCTCGATCACCGGCAAGCGAAACTGTCTCAGGATGGATTCCTTCGGCTCGTGCTCCAGGAGGAACTCGAAAGAGGCTTTGAGCAATTTTTCGGGCGGAGTGCCGGAGGGCGCGTAGCGCGCCAGGTCGTCGGCAGTGACCGTCACGGTGTGCTCGGTCGAGCTGGCACCTTCTTCGATCCTCACCAGATATTGCGATTCCTTCTGGCGTGTCACCGTGATGTGGGAAATTGGCTTTTCTCGCATTCGCTCCCCATCCTAACTCAAACGGCGTGCCGGGGCGGGCTGGGTGACCCCGACTACAGATTGGGGATCTCAGATTACAGATGAAGGCTGGCACCGTCAAAGCTGATAAGTAGGGACGTTGGAAGGGACCTTCAAAGCCGGCTCGGTAAGTTTCTGCACGTCCTCGGCGCTGATGCCGGGGGGGAGTTCTCTCAGGGCAGGGCGCACTGCTGCAAGCCGCATCAGCGAGGCACCGGGGCTTCAAGGCTGCGCGCCGCGAAATCCAGCACCGCCTTGACCTGCTCGCGCGTCACACTGAACTGATTCACGATTTCGTCCAGAGTCACGCCGTCTTCAAGATTCTCGAAGACCGTGGCCACCGGCATCCGCGTGCCGCGGAAGACCCATGCGCCGCTCACCCTTCCCGGCACGCTCTCCACCGCCGGGCATTGTGACCAGTCAATCCCCGCCATTGCCATTCCCCCTGGTTATTATAGTCTAACTCGCACACCGCCGGCTGTCGTCTTTGCCGGGGCGGGCTGGGTGACCCCGAGTTCAGATTGGGGATCTCAAATTACAGACGATGGCTGGCACCGTCAAAGCTGATAAGTAGGGACGTTGGAAGGGACCTTCAAAGCCGGCTCGGTAAGTTTCTGCACGTCCTCGGCGCTCACGCCGGGGGCGAGTTCTTTGAGCACGAGTCCTTCGGGGGTGACGTCGATATAAGCGAGCTCGGTGACGATGGTGCTGACGACCTTGGCGCCGGTCAGCGGCAGCGAGCACTGCTTGAGGATTTTGGGCTTGCCGTCGCGCGTCGCGTGTTCCATGGCGATGATGACGCGCCGCGCTCCCGCCACCAGGTCCATGGCGCCGCCCATGCCTTTGACCATCTTGCCGGGAATGGTCCAGTTGGCGAGGTTGCCCTGCTCGTCCACCTGCATGGCGCCGAGCACCGTCAGGTCCAGGTGTCCGCCGCGGATCATGGCGAAGGAATCGGCGCTGGAAAAATACGAGGTGCCGGGAATCTCCGTCACCGTCTCCTTGCCGGCGTTGATCAGGTCGGCGTCCTCTTCGCCGTCCCAGGGATAGGGCCCCACGCCCAGCATCCCGTTCTCCGACTGCAGCACCACTTCCATGCCCTCGGGAACGTAGTTGGCCACCAGCGTCGGAATGCCGATTCCCAGGTTGACGTAGTAACCGTCTTTCAATTCCTGCGCGATGCGCCGGGCAATCAATTCGCGTTTATCCATGATGTTTCGCTTCCTTGTCGCGCCGCTCGCTCGATGCCGACCGGGCGGGACCGGCGCGCGTCGCCGCTCATACCTGCCTGCCGCAGGCAGGGAGCGGCGCTACAGTGTCCGCTTCTTCACCGTGCGTTTCTCGATCTGTTTTATGTACTCGCGTCCTTGCAAAATGCGTTTCACGTAAATGCCCGGCGTGCCGATGGTGTTGGGGTCGAGCGTGCCCAGCTCCACCAGTTCCTCGACCTCGGCGATGGTGACGCGCGCCGCGGTGGCCATCACCGGATTGAAGTTGCGCGCCGTGCGCCGGTAGACCAGGTTCCCCCAGCGGTCGCCCTTCCACGCCTTGACCAGCGCAAAGTCGGCGGTCAGCGCGCGCTCCAGCAGGTAGGTGCGCCCTTCGAATTCCTTCACCACCTTGCCGCGCGCCACTACCGTGCCCACTCCGGTGGGCGTGTAGAACCCCCCGATGCCCGCGCCCCCCGCCCGGATGCGCTCCGAGAAGGTTCCCTGCGGGTTCAGCTCCAGCTCGATCTCGTTCTTCAGCGCCTGCTCTTCCAGCACCTTGTTCTCGCCCACGTAGGTTCCGATCAGCTTGCGGATCTGGCGGGTGCCGAGCAGCACGCCCAGGCCGGACTCGTTGATCCCGGCGTTGTTGCTGATGATGGTGAGGCCCTTGGTCCCCTTGGCGTGCAGCGCCCGGATGAGGTTTTCAGGAATGCCGCACAGCCCGAACCCGCCCACCATGATGCTGGCGCCGTCCGGGATGTCGGCGATGGCTTTTTCCGCACTGGCAAAGACTTTGTTCAAGCGCTTCTCCGCGTCTGAAATTCCGCCTGCCTAGGTGAGGCGGTAAAAATCGCGCATGTGCCCCATGGACGGCCAGAGGGCGTAGCGCTTGATTTCCAGAATCTGCTTTATGTGGCCCAGGTCGTGGAACGCCCACTCGTGGATCATCTCCCCGACGGTGATGACGCCCACCGTCTGGTGGCATCCGCGGCGGCGCAGCTGGGCGGGAGTGAGGCGGCGCAGCCACCGCAGGTTGGCGCGGCGCTGCCGGGCGAAACTTTCGAGCGAGCGCCGCGGGTCGCGCCGCTCGTAGTGCAGTTCGACGGCGCGCTTTTCCTGGTCGAAGGGGATCAGCGCGGGCTCGCGCTCCTTCACCATGGCGGCCACGCGCGCCCGCATGCCCTCCTCCTCCACGTCTTCGAGGTGGGCCAGAACTTCCGCCACCGACCACTTGCCGGGCGCCGGACGGCGCTTCATCTCCCGCACCGTCATGCCGCGAATCTCGTCGCGCATTTTGCCGGGGGTCGTGGCCAGGATGGCCCAAACGTTTTGCATCGAGCTCATGATTCCACCGCCGCCTTCCCGGCGCCTTACGATTGCGGCTTGGATTTTACCACCGCCACCATCTGTTCGTAACGCTCGGCGAGGCGCGGCCGCCCGGCGTCCGTCCAGTGCTCGCTCGAGATGAACTGCTGCATGCGCGCGTTGCGGTCGGCGACGGGCGGGTGGGTGCGCGTCCAGAAAGAGTTCGCGCCCTGGTTGGTGGCCTGGTTGAGCTTGGTCAGAAAACGCTCCAGGCCGTCGGGCGGATAGCCCGCCTTGTAGGCGTAGGTGACCCCGCGCCGGTCGGCGTCGTACTCGTCGGCGGGCGCCAGCCCCTGGTCGAGGGTCTTCACCAGCACGGCGGTCGACATCTTCTGCAAGTAGGGGCTGCCCGGGGTGTAGGCGGAAGCCTGCTCCATCCCCGCGCGCAGTGCCTTGTCGCGCTCCACGATGTGCAGCACGTGCTTGCCCGCCACGTGGCCCACCTCGTGCGCCAGCACGCCCGCCAGCTCCGATTCGTCGTCGCAGAGCGCCAGCGCCCCGCGGGTGATGAAGATGAACCCGCCCGGCGCGGAGAAGGCGTTGATGTCGTTCGAGTCGAGCACCGCGAAGTGGTAGGTGATGTCGTGGCGGTCCGACTGCGCCGCCACCGTCTGCCCCACCAGGTTCACGTAGCGGGTCAGCGCGTCGTTGCGGTAAATGTGATAGAAGCCGATCAGCTTCGCCGAGACCTCGCGCCCGATGTCGATTTCCTGCGCGATGGTGAGCGGCGCCATGGCCTGCTTCACCTTCTTGGCCTGCTCCATGTGCTTCTGCAGGCGGTTCCAGATCTGCGCGTGCCCGCCCGCCGGCGCCAGCGCCAGCGCCGCGGCGACGGCCAGCCCCCAGCGTGCGAATTGCTCCCATGCCCGATGCGTTTTCATGTCGGCTCCTAGTGCTCGGGTTTCAGGTTGCCCTGCTCGTCGAACTTCTTCACTTCCTGCGGCGGGATGAAGTAGCGCTCCATGTCGGTGACCGCCTGGCGGTCGGCGGCGGTGGGCGTTACTTCACCGATCTTCTCGCCTTCCCCGACTCCCTTGGCGCCCGCCGAAGCGGTGTCGGAAGTTTGCGCCGAGCTGCTGCCGGTGACGGCCTTCATGCCTTCGAAGAAGCCGCCCTTCTTCTGGGGCTTGGCCTGCTCTTCCTTCTTTTGGCTCTGCTCCTGCTGGCCGGATTGCGAGTTCGAGTTGTCCTGGCCGGCGCTGACCACGCGGGCCGGGCAGAGCAGCAGCCCCGCCGTCGCCAGCACCACCGCCAGAGGAAAGAGCCAACGGTGCGCCCTGGATTGTCCGCTCATGACGCCTCTCCTTGGGGCTTTTGGGCGGGTGAAGAACCGCCCATCCCCTGAAGCTCGTAGACGACGATCCCCTGTTGCTTGCCTTTGACGTGAATTTCCCCCAGCGGGCGAACCGCCGCCCGCTCGCGAACCTGCTGATAGGTGGCCTCGCTGATGACGATGGAAGCCTTCAGCTCTTTGGTGGAGCTTTCCAGCCGTGCGCCCAGGTTCACACTGTCGCCGATCACGGTGAAATCCATCCGCTGCTCGGAACCGATATTGCCGAAGAGCATCTCCCCGGTGTTGATTCCTACGCCAATGTGCAGGGTCGGCCGGCCTTCACTTTGCCACTTTTCGTTCAATTTTTCCAGACCCTCGATCATCTCCAGCGCCGCGCGGCAGGCCAGCTCGGCGTGGTTGGGCTGCGCGAGCGGGGCGCCCCAGAAAGCCATCACGCAGTCGCCCACAAACTTGTCGAGCGTGCCCTGGTACTTGAAGATCACCGAAACCATCATGTTCAGGTGCTCGTTGAGCGTGGCGATGACGGTTTCGGGAGGATACTTTTCCGAGAAGGTGGTGAACCCGCGCACGTCGCTGAACAGCACGGTGAGCGTTTTCTTTTCGGCGCGCAGGCTCGCCCAGTCCAGGTCCGCCATGATGGTCTCGACCAGCGAGGGCGAAAGGTACTTCATCAGCGTCTTGCGGTACTGCCGCTTCTCGCGCCCCTCGGTGGCGTAGCGGGTGAGCGTGGAGGAAAGAAACGCCAGCCCGCCGCCCGAAAGCGGCGCCACCATCGGCACCCACAGGCTCTCGGATCCGAAAAGCCAGCACGCCGCGCCGAAATACGCCGTGCCCGCCGCCAGCGCCAGGAGCGAGTAAAGCAGCGCCGAATCCAGGGAATAGACTAGTCCCGCCATCAACAGCGCCATGAGGACGATCGCCGAGGCTTCGACCGCCGGGCGCGTCGAGCGCAGCGAGTCGCCGCGCAGCAGGTTGGCGAGCACCGTGGCTTGCAGCTCCACGCCCGCGAAGGTGTCGGAAAAAGCCGTGGGCCGGAAATCCGCCGCTCCCACCGCCGTCGCCCCGATGAGCACGATCTTGTTCTTGAAATCCTGCGGCGACACTTCGGATTTCTGGCCGTTGTCGTAAGCGAGCGCGGCGTTGAAAACTTTCCAGACCGAGTAGCGCTTGAAGGTGTAAGCGGGCCCGTACCAGCGGATCATCATGCGCCCGTGATGGTCGAGCGGCAGGCGATGCCCGGCAAAAAGCAGGCTGGGGCCGGGGCCGATTTCGAGCGGCTGGGCGGCCGCACCGGGGATCGCCCTCCGCGCCAAGGCCAGGGAAAGCGAGGTGAAGTAGTGATTGCGGAAGCGAAACAGCGGCGTGACGCGGCGCACCGGGCCGTCCGCGTCGGAACGCACAGTGACGCAGCCGATGGCGGGCACGGCTTCCAGGAGCTGATCCTCCGGCAAATCCACGCCCGAGTATTCGGGGAGGCTCAGCGCCTGCCCGCCTTCCACCGGCACGGCAAACTGCTGGAGGCGCTCGCGCATCCTCGCCTGCGCCGCGGGGTTGGCTTCGCGAAAGGTTCCCTGATTCAGCGCGAAGCCCAGCACCACGTTCTTCTTCTCGCCGAGTGCGCGCACAAACTGCTGGTCGTCGCCCGCGTGCGGGTCGGCGCCCTGAAAGAGAAGGTCGAAGCCGATGGCCTTGGCGCCCCACTCGTTCAGGTAGTGGACCAGCCCGGCGTAGAGCAGCCGCCGCGGCGGCCAGCGGCCGAAGTTGGCAAGAAAATCCTGGGAGTCGAAGCTGGTGTCGTCCAGCGCGATGATGACGATCTCGGGAGGACGGCGAACCTGGGTGAAGGCGCGGAAGCGCCAGTCGAGGGATTTGTTCTCCAGAGTCGCAAAGGTTCCGTGCGACCAGGCTCCCAGGACCAGTGCGGCGCTCGCCAGGCCCAGCGCCAGCGCCTGCACCCACTTCAATTTCGCCCATCGCCGGATGGTTTTCATGGCTACGAGGTTCCCGCCGCTCCGGGGGCAGGCGGGCAAGGTTAGCTTGCACTGGCGCGAGGCGATTGTCCAGAGGCACGGCGCTTCGCGCCGGCGGGGCGTTCCGACTGGTCAGCCCTCAGGAAGTCTCGCGGAGTTTGGCGCGCAGCTTTTGCGCCTGCTTGAATTCGCGTTCCAACTCGCGGTCGCTCAGGTGGAGCTTGAGGGTTTCGAGCTTTTCGATCAGGGCCTCGAGGGCGGAGGGGATGTTTTCGATGTTGGTGAGGCAGATGTCGCGCCACAGGGCGTAGGGGCTGTCGGCCAGGCGCGTGAGGTCGCGAAAGCCCGCCGCTGCCAGCTCCGTGGGCAGAGCTTCTTCGGCTGCCTGCTCGGCCGTGAGGCTGGCCAGGGCGGTGGAGACGAGCTGCGGCAGGTGGCTCAGGTAAGCCATGGCGCGGTCGTGCGCGGCGGCTTCGGCCACGAACGGGCGCGCGCCCAGCGTCTCGACGAGGGCCCTGAAGCGCTTGACCCGCGCGTCTTCCAGGTGCCGGAGGTCGAGCGGCGTGAGCACGTAGCGGGCGCCGTCGAAGAGATCCGCTTCGGCGTGCTCCAGCCCCGAGCGTTCCTTGCCCGCCAGCGGATGTCCGCCCAAAAACAGCGGCGCCTCGCCAAAGATTTCCTGCGCGCGGCGCGTAATCAGGCGCTTGGTGCTTCCCACGTCGGTGATGAGGGCTTGCGGCGCGGCGTGCGCCTTGAGGCTTGAAAGCGCATCCAGAATTCTTCCCACCGGCGTTGCCAGAATCACCAGGTCGGCGCCGTTGAGCGCCGCCGGCAGGTCGCGAGCGGCTTCGTCAATCGCTCCCCGCGCGAGCGCCCGTTCGAGCACTTCCGGGGTGTCCACGCCCACGCGCCGCCCTCGGAATCCCGCGCGCTTGAGCGCCAGACCCCACGAGCCGCCCATCAGACCCAGGCCGGCAATCGTTACGCGTTGGAAAGTCTCGGAGGGCACGTTGCTCACTCGCGGCGGCCGCCCGCCGCCCTTACAATTTTCTTCCCACCGCCGGCGCGATCATGCGCAACTGTTTCATCAGGTCTTCGAACTGCTGGGGGTAGAGCGACTGCGCTCCGTCGCTCAAGGCCTTTTCGGGGTCGGGGTGAACCTCCAGCAGCAGCCCGTCGGCGCCCGCGGCCACCGCCGCGCAGGCCATGGGCGGCACCTTGTCGCGCCGTCCGGTGCCGTGCGAAGGGTCGGCGATGATGGGCAGGTGCGAAATCTTCTGGATCACCGGAATCGCCGAGACGTCCAGGGTATTGCGCGTGTAGCTTTCGAAGGTGCGGATGCCGCGCTCGCAGAGCACCACGTTGTAGTTGCCGCCCGACATGATGTACTCGGCCGAAAGCAGCAATTCCTCGAGCGTCGCCGAGATGCCGCGCTTGAGCAGCACGGGTTTGGAGACCTTGCCGAGTTCCTTGAGCAGGTTGTAGTTCTGCATGTTGCGCGCCCCGACTTGCAGGATGTCCACGTACTCGGACATGAGGGGAATCTGCGTCTGGTCCATCACTTCCGAGACCACCAGCATGTTGTTGCGGTCGGCGGCGGCGCGCAGCAGCTCCAGCCCCTTGGGGCCCATGCCCTGGAAGCTGTAAGGCGAGGTGCGGGGCTTGAAGGCGCCGCCGCGCAGCACGCGCACGCCCAGCCCGGCGAGCCGCGCGGAGATGTCGGCAATCTGCTCGGGGCTTTCCACGCTGCACGGCCCCGCCATCACCACCACCTGCGGCCCGCCGATCACCACGCCCTTGCCGAGGTTGATTTGCGAGCCCTCGGGGCGAAATTGCCGGCTGGCCAGCTTGTAGGGAGCGGAGATGCGCAGCACCTCCGACACCCCTTCCAGCAGCTCGATGTCGCGCGTGTCGAAATCCACCTTGGCGCCCACCGCGCCCAGCACCGTCTGCCGGGCGCCCGTCGAGCGGTGAATGTCGAACCCCATGTCCATCAGCTTGTTGATGACGCGCTGAACGTTCTCTTCCGTTGCGCCTTCCTGCATCACCACGACCATGCTCGGTTACTCCTTCTCTTGGTTCCCTTTGGAATCCATCGCGTGGCGCTCCAGCGCCCGCGCCTCGTCAATGATCCGTTCAAACAAGCGGCGGATGGCGGCGTCGTCGAGGGGGCCGGGATTGGCCTCCACCACGTTGCGCAGCACTTCCGCCTCGCGTTCCGGCTGCCAGGCCGCCATGCGCAGCTGCTTCTTCAGATGGCCCACATCCACCGCGCACTGCGAGCGCTCGTTGAGGAGCTTGAGCAGCTCCCGGTCGATGGCGTCGATCCTCTTTCGAAACTCAGCCAGATCGCTCATGCTTTTCCGTTCGCGCCTGCTTTGAGAGCGCGCACCAGGCGCTCGACCGCCGCCGCGCCCTCGGAAGGATACCGGTCTTCGATGGTGTGTACGACGGCGCTGCCCACCACTGCCGCTTCCACGAGCGCCGTCACCTGGCCGGCCTGCTGGGGAGTCGAGATGCCGAATCCCACCGCCAGGGGCAGGGAAGTGGAGCGCCGCACGCGCTCGACCAGCGGCCGCAGCGCCGCCGAAAGCTCGCCGCGCTCGCCCGTCGTCCCGGTGCGCGAGACCAGGTAGAGAAACCCCGTGCTCGCGGCCGCCACGCGTTCCAGGCGCGCGTCGGGCGAAGTCGGCGCCGCCAGAAACACCGTGTCCAGATTCCGCGCCCGCATCGCTTGAACGTAGGGCCCGGCTTCTTCCGGCGTCAGGTCCACGATCAGCGCTCCCGCCGCGCCCGCCTGCGCCGCTTGTTGCGCGAAGTTCTCCAGGCCCAGTTGCAGCACCGGGTTGAAGTAGCTGAACAGCAGCACCGGGGCGCGCAGCGACTTCCGCCAGCCGGCGAGCGCCGCAAGGATCTTGTGGAGCGTCGCGCCGCCGCGCAGGGCGCGCTCGGAAGCGCGCTGGATCACGGGGCCGTCGGCGAGCGGGTCGGAGAAAGGCACGCCCAGCTCGATCAAGTCGGCGCCCGCGCGGTCAATGGCCGCCAGCAGCTCGCCCGTCGCCTCAAGCGACGGGTCGCCGGCGGTCAGATACACCACCAGGCCCTTTTCTCCCCGCTCGGCGAGAGCGTGGAAACAGGACGCAATCGGTGATGGCGCAACGTCGCGCATGTTCGAAGAAGTGGCGAGTGGTCAGTGATGAGTGGCAAGAAATTCTTGTCACTTGCCACTAACCACTGCCTTACAAGATTCCTGCCTTCTGAAAAATCCCCAAATCCTTGTCGCCGCGCCCGGAAAGGTTGACGATCACGATCCGGTCGCGCGGCATTTTCGGCGCGCGCTTAACCACTTCCGCCAGCGCGTGCGCGGACTCGAGCGCCGGGATGATGCCTTCCGTGCGCGAGAGCAGTTGCGCGGCTTCCAGCGCCTCGGCGTCGCTCACCCCGGTGTACTGGGCGCGGCCCTGGCGGTAGAGCGCCGAGTGCTCGGGGCCCACGGCGGCGTAATCGAGCCCTGCCGAAACCGAATGGGTCTGGGCGATCAGCCCGTCGTCGGTTTGCAGGACGTAGGTGTAGGTTCCGTGCAGGACGCCGGGCTTGCCGCCCGCAAAGCGCGCCGCGTGCTCGCCGAGCGCCGCCGAGCGTCCGCCCGCTTCCACGCCCACCATCTCCACCGCGGCGTCGCCGAGAAAATCGTAGAACAGGCCGATGGAATTGCTGCCTCCGCCCACGCAGGCGAACAGAACGTCGGGCAGGCGCCCCGCCTGCTCCAGAATCTGCGCGCGCGCCTCGCGGCCGATGACGCGCTGGAAATCGCGCACCATCATCGGGTAAGGGTGCGGGCCCAGCACCGAGCCCAGCAGGTAGTGCGTCCCCTCGACGTTGGTCACCCAGTCGCGCATGGCCTCGTTGATGGCGTCCTTCAACGTCTTCGATCCCGACGACACGCCCACCACTTCCGTGCCCAGCAACTTCATGCGGAAGACGTTGGGCTCCTGGCGCGCCAAGTCTTCCTCGCCCATGTAGACGCGGCACTCCAGTCCCAGCAGCGCCGCCACCGTGGCCGTGGCCACGCCGTGCTGCCCGGCGCCGGTTTCGGCGATCAGGCGGGTCTTGCCCATGCGCTGCGCCAGCAGTCCTTGTCCCAGGCAGTTGTTGATCTTGTGCGCGCCGGTGTGCAGCAGGTCCTCGCGCTTGAGAAAGATCTGCGCGCCGCCCAGATGCCCGGTCAGCCGCCGGGCGTGGAAAAGCGGCGTAGGCCGCCCGGCAAAGTCCTTGAGCAGCCGCGCGAGCTCGCCCTGGAACGCGGCGTCGCCGCGCGCCGCCTGGTAGGCGCGCTCCAGCTCCTCGACCGGGTGCATCAGCGTTTCGGGCACATAGCGCCCCCCGAATTCACCGAAGCGTCCGTGCGCGTCCGGCCAGGCGTTAGCCGATGGAGCGGCAGGCGGATTGGAAGATGGTTTCATGGATTTAACGCCGCCGGTCGGCGCGCTCGACCGCCCTGAAAAAAGCCCGGAGCTTGCGCGCGTCTTTCTTGCCCGGGCGGTACTCCACGCCGCTCGCCACGTCCACGGCAAAAGGCCGGGCGGTGCGAATCGCCCGCTCCACGTTCTTGGGCGTCAGCCCGCCGGCGACGATGATGGTGCCGTACCGCCGCGCCG
>JBJKQV010000059.1:0-9579 GCA_046704985.1 Terriglobia bacterium | reverse complement strand
CAGAAAGGCGGCTTTGGCTTCTACGCTCAGACGGGCCTTGATCCGGCACGCTTCGGCCGAGGGGGCTCATAATCCCGCAGAGCGGGATCGTCGCCCAAATCCGACCCCCGCAACCAACCCCTCCGTTCGGTTCATGCAGACGATGTCGCGGGTAAGCGGCAAATCCTACTTTACCTACGTCCTCTGGAGCGCTTCTGCGCACCGCTTCTATATCGGAATCACTGAGAATCCCGCTCACCGCCTTGCCCAACACAATCTGGGCAAATTCGGTTGGACCAAGCGCTATCGGCCGTGGGAGATAGTGTTCGCGGAAGAACACGATTCCTATGCCGCGGCTAGAAAACGGGAGCTGCAGCTCAAAGCGCAGAAAGGCGGCTTTGGCTTCTACGCTCAGACGGGCCTTGATCCGGCACGCTTCGGCCGAGGGGGCTCATAATCCCGCAGGGCGGGATCGTCGCCCAAATCCGACCCCCGCAACCAAATGGCCGCTGCAGGGTAAACCCGCCAGCGGCCTTCCTGCTCTTGGCACGCTTGAACCTGGCTGACCTTGTGTATAGAATCCATTACCTGTAGGCCGCGTTATGGCCACGGGTGAACGGCTCACAGGGGTAGACGGAGCGAGGCCGAGGGCTCACAATCCCGCCGGGCGGGATCGTCGCCCAAATCCGACCCCCGCAACCAAACGGCCGCTGCCGGGCAAACCCGGAAGCGGCCTTTCCATTTTTTGTGGGCCGATAGCGCGCGAAATTGTGTAGCGCAGACTTCCGGTTTGCAGGAAGTCTGCGGCTGTTCCCGCGAAGAGAAGAAAGGCCGCAGAGTTTCAGAACGCGAAACTCTGCGCTACTTTCTGATTATCCTAATCTTCCCAAGCCCGGCTATTGGTTTCCGGAGATGAGTGCCACGCGCACCTCGGGTGTCCGTTGGACAGCCTCGACAACGTCAACAGCCGTCTGCCACCGGACAGCAGGGCTGATTTTCAGGTAGACGAACCGCCAGCGCCGCTGCGCAAGCTCATTTGATAGGGTGGCGCTTAGCTCATCTCGCTTGACAAGTCTCGAATTGAAATAACAATCGCCGTCTGGGCCTACCTGAAGCACTAGGACCTTGCTCCCCGCGACGGTCATTTCGTAGGTTTCTGGGCCAGCAGTATAGACGTCCAGCCCAACTGAAGTGTGAGAGTTGAAGCAGGGATAAAACATCAGGGTGAGAGCTAGGGCAAGCGAGTAGAGGAGGGTCCAAATGAGGCCCACGTAGGAATAGAGCCTGAAAAATCGGGTCTCCACATAGTTATAGACACGCGATAATACCCGCAAGTTCCATGGATCGCAAACGTGTAGCGCAGACTTCCGGTTCTCGGGAAGTTTGCGGCTGTTCCTAAGACCACCCCTCACCCCCGGCCCCTCTCCCCGTGAGCGACGGGGCGAGGGGAGAAGAATGATTCTTGATTTCTGTCCGCACTCCCCACCACAGGAAGATGGGGACAGATTACTTCCATATCCCCATGCCCTCGCCCCGGCAGGGGAGAGGGGGGACCGCGCAGCGGTGGGTGAGGGGGGGAGCGGAGGCTCATAATCCCGCAGGGCGGGATCGTTGCCCAAATCCGACCCCCGCAACCAAACGGCCTCTGCCGAGTAAACCCGCCAGGGGCCTTTCGCATTTCTGCGCGGCGATAGCGCGCGAAATTGTGCAGCGGTACGGGTTCTCTGTTGCCGGCGGCGCGGCCGTCACCGCGTGCATCTTGACTTCACTCTCCGGCTGGCATAATGTTGTTCGTATCTTAGGGCGTTCGTTTTTTTGGCAGGCTATGACGTTCGTTCCTCGAGGCGAAACCCGGCGAGCAGAGCGCGTCGTCCGCCGCATTCCTATCACCTTGTTCGTCGCTCCCGAAGGCATCGCGACGGCAAAAGAGGCCACGACGGCCGACGTCTCCCTGCATGGCGCAAAGATTCTGACCGAGGCCGCACTCGCTCCCGGTGAGACCGTGCGCCTGGTGTCCTACGAGGGCGGGGGAAAGCCGACCTACGCCCGCGTTGTGTGGGTCAGCGTCGAGCCTGCGCAGCCGACGCAGGCGGGCCTCGAGTTTTTGAACTGAGGCGCATAGCGCAGACTCCCGGTACCCAGGAAGTCTGCGGCCGTTCCTGCGAACAAAAAGTTCAGAGTTTCATGAGGTGAAACTGTGCGCGGCCTGTTCTAAGCTGCGAGCCTGCGCCGCAACAATCCCGCCCCCCACAAGAGCCATCACGCCCATGCCCAGCAGCAGCACGCTGGAAGGCTCAGGGACGCCAACCGGCCCCGTCAGGTTAAACGCCAGACTGCCCGGCATGCGGTCCCACCCGCTGCCGTAATACTGCGCATAAAAGCCCGATTCGTTGGTTACCTGTTCCCAGCTCCAATAGTCGCCGTCCGTGGTGTTCGAAATCACGAACCAGTACGTCGTGCCGGCGGTGAGGCTGACAGAGGAAAAGGCGGCCGTGTATTCATATTCCAGGGGGCCTATGTAAACCGAATTACCCGTGGGCGTCTGATTGGCGTTACCCACGTCGAATTGCGCGATCAGCGTGTCGGGTGCGACCGGGACGCCACCTAAGCCGTAGAGGCTGGTATAGAATCCGATGGTGAAGTCCCCTTGCGGGCACGCAAGGTCGTTGGAAAGGCCGCAATAGCCCCACCACTCGGCGTCCGTGATGGTTGTCGCGCCCGGGGAGAGGACAAACGACTCGGCGGCCGCTGGGTACGACGAGCTCGTATCGGCCGCAACCCCCTGAAAACCTCCAGGCCCCCCGCCGTCGTAGATGATGCTGTCCGCGCTCGCAAGGCGGGGAACAAAGAAAACGGACAAAAGTGCCACAACAACGGCGACAAACCAGAACCTCAGCTTGAGCTGCATCAAGTCTCCTCACTTTCTGTTGTTGAGAACCGCTTCCCTACACGAGCGAGCACTTTTGGGGCCACACGCGCTTCCGGATTTTGGGATGAGTGGGAAGAAGTTAGGTCGAGGGGATTGTGCGCCTATTCAGTAAGTGTGCAACGGCTTGCATGAATAGTAGACTAATGAGCATCACTGAAGTAGTGAAGGTGCCGCGGTAGGCTCACAGTGACGGGGACAGGAAGTCCGGCGCTATTGGCTGTCGAGTGTAGATAGTCACACTACATGTTACACGAATCATTAAGGGCTCGGCGTAGTGTCACTGGCCGCCGCCTCTGATGGCATGAGGGGACGGCTCCGTATAGAGAGGGTAGCGCGGACTACCGCATCCCACGAAGCCTAGGACGGACAGAAAACCCATTTATATCTGATCCCTCTCCCCACCAGGGGAGAGGGGGGACCGCGCAGCGGTGGGTGGGGGAGGCTTCGGGCCGGTCCAAACGGGGGGAAAACCGTCAGAACTTCCTTGACCACTCCTTGGGCCAGCGCTCGATGACCACTTTTTTGTCGCTGTAGAAGTCCACGGCGTCGCGCCCCTGGGCGTGCAAATCGCCCAGGAAGCTGCCGCGCCAGCCGGTGAAGGGGAAGTAGGCCATGGGCGCGGCGACGCCCAGGTTGATGCCGATATTGGCCGGCAGCGCCTCGTAGCGGAACTTGCGCGCCGCGGCGCCGCTCTGCGTGAACATGCACGCCATGTTGCCGTAGGAGGCGCGGTTGACGAGCTCGATGGCCTGCTCGACGGTTTCGACCTTCACCACGCTGAGCACCGGGCCGAAGATTTCCGTGCGCGCGATCGTTCCCTCGGCGGGAATGCCGTCCAGAATGGTGGGGCGCACAAAGTTGCCCTTCTCGTAGTTCTTGACCACGGTCTTGCGCCCGTCCACCAGCGCCTTGGCGCCCTCCTACAGGCCCGATTCGATCAGCCCTTGCATGGGCGCCTTGCTCTCCGGGGTGATGACGGGGCCGGTTTCGACGCCCGAATCCAGGCCGTTGCCCACCACGCGCGTGCGGGCGGCTTCGGCCAGCTCGGGGATGAAGAGTTCGTGCGCTTTGCCCACCGTGTAGACGAGTGACGCGGCGAGGCAGCGCTGCCCCGCGCACCCGAACGCCGAATCGATCAGCACCTTGCGGGTCATTTCGGGGTCGGCGTCGGGCAGCAGCAGGACGGGGTTCTTGGCGCCGCCCTGGCACTGCACGCGCTTGCCGCTGGCGCAGCCGCGCGCGTAGACGTACTGGGCGACCGCCGAGGAGCCCACAAAGCTGATGGCGCGGATGCCCGGGTGGTCGAGCAGGGCGTCCACGGCCGCCTTGCCGCCGTGTACCAGGTTGACGACTCCGGCGGGCAGGCCGGTTTCGGCCAAAAGCTCGCACAGGCGCACCGCCGAGAGCGGCACCTTTTCCGAAGGCTTGAGGATGAAGCAGTTTCCGCAGGCGATGGCGTAAGGCAGAAACCAGAGCGGCACCATGCCGGGGAAGTTGAAGGGGGTGATGGCCGCCACCACGCCCAACGGCTGGCGGATCATGATTTCGTCAATGCCTGAAGCGATGTCTTCGCTGTTGTAGCCCTGCATGAGCGAAGGCATCCCGCAGGCCACCTCAACGTTTTCGATGGCGCGCCGCCACTCGGCCGCCGATTCGGCCAGCGTCTTGCCGCACTCCTCGGTGAGGGTGCGCGCCAGGTCGTCGAGGTGCGCTTCGATCAATCCCTTGAGTTTGAAAAGGTATTGGACGCGCTCGCCGGCGGGCGTCCTCCGCCAGGCGGGATAAGCGGCCGCCGCGGCCTTCACCGCGCGGTCCACCTCCGCGGCGGGCGACAGGGGCACGCGCCCCAGGGTCTCGGCCGTCGCGGGGTTCACCACCGCCAACTGCTCGGCGCCTTTCACGGCGCTCCAGGCGCCGCCGACGTAATTCTCAATCCGTTGAGTGGTGCTCATAGCGTGGAAATCTCCTTCGTGGTTGCAAAATCGCGCCTCAGGCGTCGATACCGCCCAGGCAGATGTACTTGACTTCCAGATACTCGTCAATGCCGTACTTCGATCCCTCGCGTCCCAGGCCCGATTCCTTGACGCCGCCGAAGGGCGCGACCTCCGTCGAGATCATGCCCGTGTTCACGCCCACCATGCCGTACTCGAGGGCTTCAGCCACCCGCCACACGCGCCCCAGGTCACGTCCATAGAAGTAGGCGGCCAGGCCGAATTCCGTATGGTTGGCGAGCGCGATGGCCTCTGCTTCGGTTTTGAAGCGGAAAAGCGGCGCCACGGGGCCGAAAGTCTCCTCGCGGGCGATGAGCATCCGCGGGGTGACGCCGGTGAGGATGGTGGGCTGAAAGAAGCGGCCCCCGCGCGGGTGGCGGCGTCCTCCCAGCACCACCTTGGCGCCCTTGGAAACCGCGTCGTGAATGTGCTCCTCGACCTTGGCAACCGCCTGATCGTCAATCAGCGGGCCTTGCGTCGAGTCCTTGTCGAAGCCGGGAGCGGGATTGAGCTTCCCGGCGGCGGCGGCCAGTTTGCGCGCGAAAGCGTCGTAAACCGGCGCCTGCACCAGCAGGCGGTTGGCGCACACGCAGGTCTGGCCGCTATTGCGGTACTTGGAGGCGATGGCGCCCTCGACCGCAGCGTCCAGATCGGCGTCGTCGAAGACGATAAAGGGCGCGTTGCCGCCCAGCTCGAGCGAAAGTTTTTTGACCGTCCCCGCGCACTGGGCCATCAGCAGCTTGCCGGTCACAGTGGAGCCGGTGAAGGAGAGCTTGCGCACCACGGGGTTGGCGGTCAACTCGCCGCCGATTTCACCCGACGGCCCGGTCAGCACGTTAAAAACGCCCCGCGGCAGCCCGGCGCGTTGGCCCAGCTCGGCAAGCGCCAGCGCTGAAAACGGGGTCTGGCGCGCGGGCTTTTCGACCACCGTGCACCCGGCGGCGATGGCGGGGCCGGCCTTGCGGGTGATCATGGCCAGGGGAAAATTCCAGGGCGTGATGCACGCCACCACCCCGATCGGCTGCTTAATCACCACGATGCGCTTGCCCGCTTTGTGGGTGGGAATGGTGTCGCCGTAAACGCGCTTGGCTTCCTCGCCGAACCACTCCAGAAAACCGGCGGCATAGGCCACCTCGCCGCGCGCTTCCGCCAGGGGCTTGCCCTGTTCGAGCGTCATCAGCCGCGCCAGGTCCTCCTGGTTTTCCATCAGCAGCTGATACCAGCGGCGCAGGACGGCGGCGCGCTCCTTCCCGGTCTTGGCGCTCCACTCGGGGAAGGCGCGCCGGGCGCCTTCGATGGCGCGGCGTGTTTCCTTGGCGCCCAGCGAAGGCACCGTGCCGATTACCTCCCCGGTGGCGGGATTATCCACGGAAATAGGCGTGCGCGAATTTGACTCCAGCCAGACGCCGTCCACAAATGCCGCCTGGCGAAAAAGCTGCGCGTCTTTCAGTGCCAGGGCGCGATGGGAAGTCTTTTTGCGCGACGTTGCGGCCATTTCGCACTCCTGGGAGGGCGAGCCCGAACGGCCCGCATGCCTGGGCTTCGGGTGGTCTTAAGGGGCCCGCATGGGTGTGGTGATTCAACCCTTCCGGCGCCGAGCGGTCTGCCGGGCCACTTCTCCCTTGCCAGCTTAGGGGAGGCGGCAGTATTTCGCAAGCCGAAAGCCGCACCGGCGGCAGGGAAGTCCCATCGCGACTCGCCAAAGGCCTTGCGCCGCGCCTTCCAGCCTCTATAATAACAGCACGACGCAGCGCCATCCGCGATGAGTTCCGACCCCACAGTTCGCGCCGCTTATGGCGAATGCCAACGCCTGGCGCGGCGCCATTACGAGAATTTTCCCGTCGCTTCCTATTTGGTGCCCCGCGCCCAGCGCGACGCGTTGGCGGCCATTTACGCCTTCGCGCGCTACGCCGACGACATAGCCGACGAGCCGGGCCGCGAAGGGCGGGCTGCAGCCCTGGCCGCCTGGCGCAGCAGCCTGGAAGAGTGCTACGCGGGCCGCGCCCGGGGCGCCATCTGGGTGGCCCTGCGCGACACCGTCCAGCGCTTCGAGCTCAGCCGCGAGCACTTCGAGCGCCTGATTTGCGCCTTCGAATCCGATGTGCGCACCAACCGCCACGCCGATTTCGACTCGCTCCTCGCCTCCTGCCGCAACTCCGCCAACCCCGTCGGCCGCCTGGTGCTGGAACTTTTCGGCCATCGCGAGCCCGAGCTACACCAGCTTTCCGACCGCATCTGCACGGCGCTGCAGTTGACCAATTTCTGGCAGGACGTGTGGGTGGATTTCGAGCGCGACCGCATCTATCTGCCCCTCGAAGACCTGCGGCGCTGCGACTACTCGCTGGAGGACCTGCGCGCGATGCGCGCCGACGAGCGTTGGCGGCGCCTGATGGCGCTGCAAATTTCCCGCGCGCGCGAGCTCTTTGAACAGGGGCGGGCGCTTCCCGAGAGGGTGCGCCCGGAGCTGCGCCGCCAGCTTCGCCTTACGTGGCTGGGCGGCATGGCGATTCTGGGCAGAATCGAGGCCGCCGGGTACGACGTTTTCCGCCGCCGCCCCAAACTGGGGCGGCGCGATTTCGTGCGCCTCTATCTGCGCGCCCGCAAGCCGCTCGACTCAGCGCCCGGATCTGCTGTTTCCGCCGGCAAAAAGAACGGCCACCTAACCAACTCGCACCAGACGAATTTCTATTACGCGTTCGTATTCCTGCCCGCAGAAAAGCGCCGCGCCATCGAGGCAGTCTACGCCTTCGCGCGGCGCGGCGACGACGTGGCAGACGGCAAGCTCCCGCCCGAGGAGCGCGTCCGCGAATTCGCCAGCTACCGCCGGGCGCTGGAGAGCTGTTACGCCCAAGACGCCGAGCGCGCGCTCGCCTCCGATCCGGCGCTCCACGAACTGGCGCGCGCGGTGCGCCGCTTCAGCATCCCGCGCGAGTACTTTGAGGATTTGCAGCGCGGCTTCGAAATGGACGCGCGCCTCGACGACGGCGGAGGGGAGTTCCAAACCTTCGAGCAGCTGGAGCAGTATTGCTACCACGTGGCGGGAACCATCGGCCTGATGGCCATCGAGATTTTCGGCTACCGCAATCCGCGCACGCGCGACTACGCTCGCACCCTGGGCACGGCGCTGCAGTTGGTGAACATCCTGCGCGACGTCGCCAGCGACGCGCGGCGCGGGCGCATCTATCTGCCCCGCCAGGATCTGGAGCGCTTCGGCGTCGCCCCGCAGGCCATCTTCGAGAATCGTTACGATGGGGCGATGGAGCGCCTGCTGGAATTCGAGGCCGCGCGGGCGGACGAATTCTTGCGGCGTGCGCGGCACGTGCTGCCTCGCGAAGACCGGCGCTCGATGCTGGCGGCGCGCATCATGGCGGCGATTTACACCCGCGTACTCGCGGGCATACGCGCGCGGCGCTACAATGTCTTCGGCGAGCGCGTGCGCGTGTCGCGCCTGCGCAAACTGGGGATCGCCCTGCGAGTTTACCTGGGTGCCTGAAGAAGCGCTGATCATCGGCGGGGGCTTGGCGGGCCTGACGGCGGGCGTGGCGCTGGCCGAGGCCGGATGGCGCGTGCGCCTGCTCGAACGGCGGCCGCACCTGGGCGGGCGCGCCCGCTCCTTCGTTGACGGCGTGACGGGCTCGGTGGTGGATAAAGGCCAGCACCTGTTCATGGGCTGCTACCACGCGACGCGCCGGCTGCTGACGACCCTCGGCACCCTCGACCGCATCCGCTTTCAGCGCGACCTTGCCGTGCCTTTCCTCGACTCGACGGGCCGCCTCACCCGTCTCGAATGCCCGCGGCTTCCCGCACCCTGGCACCTGCTGGCCGGAGTCCTTCGCTCGCGAAGCTTTACGCCACGCCAGAAGCTGGAAATCATGCGCCTGGGGCTGCGCCTGGACCCCACGCATCCCTCCGCCCTCCCCGAAACGACCGTCGAGGGCTGGCTCATTGCGCAGAGGCAATCGGCGGCTCTGCGGCGCAATTTCTGGAACCTGCTCGCCATCGCCATCATGAACGAGAACCCGCAATTGGCTTCGGCGGCGCTTTTCGAGCGCGCCTTGCAGCGGGCGCTTTTGCGCTCGGCGGAGGATTCCTGCCTGGGCATCGCGCGCGTGGGGCTGAGCGAGTGTTACACCGCGGCGGCGGCGGAGTTCATCACTGCGCGCGGGGGGCTCGTCGAGACGGGACGCAGCGTGGCGCGGCTCGCGGTGAGCGACGGTGTGTGCGAGGGCGTGGAGCTGTCGAACGGTGAAGGAATATCCGCGCCGGTAGTGGTGAGCGCTGTGCCGTGGTTCGCTCTTCCGCCGCTACTCGGCGAAGATCTGACGCGCGCGCACCCCGCCTTCGAGGCTATTTTGCGCCTGCAACCGGCGCCCATCATTTCCATCAACCTCTGGTTCGACCGGGCGGTGACGGAGTTGGATTTCGCCGGATTGCGCGGTACGACCGTGCAGTGGATGTTCAACAAGGGGCGCATCCTGGGTGGGTAGGACGGTTACCTGTCGCTGGTGCTGAGCGGCGCGCACCGGCACATCGAGCGCAGCAGGGAAGAGTTGGTCGAGGAAGCGTTGCGCGAGGTGCGAGCGCTGCTCCCCGAGGCGCGCGGCGCTGAGCTGCGGCGTTCGCTGGTCATCAAGGAGCGCCAGGCGACCTTTTCGCCGCGCCCGGAGACGGAAGCGGCGG
>JBJKQV010000058.1:0-3370 GCA_046704985.1 Terriglobia bacterium | reverse complement strand
GCGGTGGAATGCTCGTGGCCGGTTCGTCCACAGCCACTATCTGGGGCCCGGTGACCGTCGCCGGCAACGGTGCCGTGGGAGCGGCCGCCGGGATCGCTCTGGACGGAGCGGCGTATCTCTTTCTGTGGAACGACAACGTCCAAGTCAAAGACAATTTCGGTCCGGGGGTCTTCGCCAATGCTTCCTCCGAGGCGGAGGTGTATGGTTCCACGATTACCGGCAATGCAGGCGGGAATCTGGTTCTTCATCACCTGTCATCGGGCCAAGTGGATGCGGGAACCACGCTGGCCGATGTCACCTGTGACGACACCTCGGTACTTTTCGGCGATCTGACTGCGGTTTCCGCAGTTAACTGTAAGAACGTAGAAGTCGGCAAGGTCAAGAAGTGAGGTAGAGAACCGACGGGCAAGCGGCGTGAGCGGGGCGCCCGGCCGCGGGCGCGCCGACCGGACACCTTCCCGCCGGGAGCGGGGTGGCGTGTCCCTGCGCGCAGGTGAAGGGAACAAACCGAAGCGCGAGATCAGTCCTGGCGAGCGCCTGGCGCTTATCGCTCTCGGCCCCCTCAAGGGCGTGCGTTTTGCCCGCGCCCACCTGGCCTGCTGAAACGGCGCTCCGCGCTATGGCCACGATCCATCCAAGCCGCGCCTTGACGGGAATCAAGACCCTGCACACCCTGATCTGGGCTTTTTTCGCCGGATGCATTCTGGCCATTCCCTTGGCAGCTCTGGCCGGGCGGCTGGACTGGGCCGCTGCTCTGACGGGCGTGGTGCTGGTGGAGTGCCTGATCATCCTGGTGAACGGCGGGCGCTGCCCGCTGACCGCCGTGGCCGCCCGCTACACGCCGGACCGCGCCGACAATTTCGACATCTACTTGCCGCGCTGGCTGGCGCGCTACAACAAGGTCATCTTCGGCAGCCTGTTCCTGGGCGGAGAACTACTGGCCGTCTGGTGCTGGCTGGGCTGAAGGAGACCGCCCGCCCTCGCGCCCGCCGCGGCCCCCGGCGAAGCGCTTTGCGATTTGTTGTGGGCGCGCGCCTGGATTATAATCAGCGGAAGTTCGGAGGGGATGGGGAGGCAGGTTGAGCATTCGAGTTTGCGTGCTGGGAAGCGGCAGCCGGGGAAACGCCACGCTCGTCGCGACCGAGCGCACGCGCCTGCTCCTCGACGCCGGATTCAGCCGCCGCGACACCTGCGCGCGCCTGGAGGCGGCGGGTGAGCGCACCGACGCGCTCGACGCCATCGTTGTTTCCCACGAGCATTCCGACCACATCCGCGGCCTCAGCGCCCTGGCGCGCGGCCTGAAAGCTCCCATCTACATCTCGCGCGACACTCATCAGGCCATCACCTGGGACCCGCGCCTGCACGCTTTTGAATTCTTCACCCCGGGCGAAACCTTTACGGTCGGCGACCTGGAGGTGACGCCCTTCAGCGTCCCCCACGACGCCGTGGACCCGGTGGCCTTCACGGTGCGCGCCCAAGGACTGAAGATCGCCGTGGTCACCGACCTCGGCTACGTCCCCGAGATCGTCAAGCGGCACGTGCGCGGCTGCCAGTGCCTGATCTTTGAGTCGAATCACGACCTGGAGATGCTCAAGGTGGGGCCCTACCCCTGGCACGTCAAGCAGCGGGTGATGAGCCGCCACGGCCACTTGTCGAACAACACCACCTCCAAATTTCTGGGCGAGGACTTTGACGGTGCCGCCCAGGTGCTGGTGCTCGCCCACCTGAGCGAGAACAACAACCACCCCGAGCTCGCCCGCATGTCCGCCGAGGAAGGCCTGGCGCAGCGCAACGGCCAGCCGCGCCCGCAGTTGGTCCTCGCCCGCCAGGACGCGCCCACCCAGGTCTTTCGGTTCTGATCATGAATCTGCAACCGGCGCTTGGCTCGCGGCGTCCAAGCTTTTGGGACGCCGGACAGGGAGCCGCCAACATGCCGGTGAGACCTGAGGCTCGGAAATTGCCGGAAGCCAAACATCCACGAAACGTAATGCGCCGGGGAGCTTGCGCGCTGGCATTTCTATTTCTGACTGCGGCGGGCTGTGCGGCGCGCGCCGCCGAGCCGCCGCCTTCCGTCATTCTGATTTCCATCGACACCCTGCGCGCCGACCACCTGAGCGCCTACGGCTACCGCAAGCTGCGCACGCCGCAAATCACCTCCTACGCGCAAGGCGGGACGCTGTTCACCCAGGTCGAGTCGCAGATTCCGCTTACCCTGCCCTCGCACACGTCGCTTTTCACCTCCACCTACCCGTTCGTGAACGGCATCGAGGAAAACGGCGAGCACGTGCCGGCGAGCCTGGTGACCCTGGCCTCGGTACTCAAGGGGCGCGGCTACCGCACGGGCGCGTTCATCGGCGGCTACTTCCTCGACCGCTCGTTCGGGCTAGACCGCGGGTTCGACGTCTACGACAGCCCCTTTCAGTTCCGCGGCGGGCGGCCTCCCAACGCCCTGGCGCTGCGCCGTGACGGCGTCTGGGTGATGCGCGCGGCGCGCCACTGGCTGGATGCGAACGCAGGCCATCCCGTCTTCTGTTTCGTGCACCTTTTCGACCTGCATCGCCCCTACGCGCTCGAAGCGCGCCCGGGACTTTCCGAATACGACACCGAGCTCGCCTACGTGGACCAACTGCTGGGCCGCTTCCGCCAATACCTGACGCGCACCGGCCGGTGGCAGCACTCGCTCGTTGTCGTGCTCTCCGACCACGGCGAAGGTTTAGGTGACCACGGCGAGATCACCCACGGCTACTTCATCTACCAGAGCACTTTGCACGTGCCGCTGATCTTTCACTGGCCGGCGGGGACTCCGGCGTTGCGGGCAAGAGTACGCCAGCCGGCAGGGCTGATTGACGTGGCGCCCACAATTCTGGATTTTCTCACCATCCCCGCGCCACCGGCCTTTGAAGGGCACAGCCTGCTCGCCGAAATCCACTCCGCAGACTCCGCCCCGCCGCGCCCCGTTTACAGCGAGAGCGTCTACGCGCACGACGCCTTCGGCTGGGCGCCTCTGCGCGGCCTGCGCTGGGGCGACGAGTACTATATCCAGGCGCCGCACCCGGAGCTCTACAACCTCAAGCGCGACCCGGGCGAGCTTCATAACCTCTATTCCCACCACCGCGCGCAAGCCCAGGCGCTCGCCGACAAGCTCGCCGCACTGATGCAGCGCTACACGGCGCGGCCGCAGAAGGCTCCGCCCGGGCTGTCGCGGGAAAGTCTGGAGCGCCTGGAATCGCTCGGCTACGCAACCGCGGGCCCGGTGGAGAAGTCCTCGGGCCCCGCGCCCGACCCCAAAGACCGCTTACTCGAGTATCGGCTCTACGAGCGCGCGCTGCTCTCGCTGCAGAGCGGGCGGCTGGACGACGCCATCCCCACC